>JADFXK010000019.1 GCA_015233625.1 Deltaproteobacteria bacterium
GTCTTTCATTGTGGTGCGTAAAGGTTACTGGATTCTCGGAAGCCAGACATTCCCGGATATCTTGGGCCATGCTCAGCGGCATCGGTAATTCCATATTCAAGGCCGCGGCTCCAGGATACTCAGGTCTGGTGTACTCGACCGGAACCTTAAATGTGGGCGAATCCGGATCGCCCGGATAAAAGAGCCAGACGCGGTCACAGTCGAAGATCGAATACACTGTTTTGATGACATCCCACAGCATCTGTTCGACGTTGCTTGCCTGTCGGATGGCCCGATCGATCAACCCCAGTTTTTCAAGAAATTGCAGGTAGGCCAGGCGTCCCTCCTCCGCCCGCCGGTGATCGGTCAGATCGGTAAAAGTAACAAAGTTCTTTTCACCGGTCGCAGACAACCTGAACTCGATGTCACGGTTAGTCCCATCACGGCACCGGACTTTGGCTTCCATCGGCTCAATCTCACCATGGCATATAATTGCCTGGTCCACTCGTTTGTTCCATTCTGATTTGATCGCCTCTCTGTATTCTTCATCCGGATAAGCCAGCAGCCACCAGTCTTCGACGCTTGGGATATCCTCAAGAGTATAACCAAACAATTCCACGAACTTCTTGTTTACCAGGACGTTGTTTTGCTCTAAATCGCTTATCGCGATGGCCACAGGCGATGTCTGAACCAGCATCCGCAATTGTTCCTCGCTCTCCCGCAGCAATTCTTCAGCCTTTTTCCGCTCGCCAATCTCCTGTTGAAGTTCTCTGGTTCTAAGGGTCACCTGTTTTCTTATGGACAAAAACCAGACGACAAAGAAAAGAGCCACACCGCCGATGGCGGCAATGGTGAGGAGGATGTATCTTATAACCGATTGCATGATCTTTTCGGATGACTCTACTACGCCAAACCATTTTGAATGGATCTGATCATACTCTCCGGTGGCCTTTACGATGCTCAGTCCATCGGACAAGCGATCAAGAAGGGCCTTATTCCCTTTCCGTACCGAGAAACTAAAGGGTCTGGTATAGTCATCTATCACGACAGGAGACTGCTCTATATTGCTGAGTCCCAGTTTCTTTAGATTAACCAGGCCCACCAGTTTCGGCATCAGGGCGGCGTCTCCCTTTCCGGCCGCCAGAAGCCTAAGGGCATCAGGCAGGCTGTCCGTCAGCACCAGCCGATCTGTCGTCGCTAGTCCCTTTGAAACCAAATACTGGTGGGCCGCGTCATCCCTCATCACTATGATTCTTTTGCCCATCAAGTCTTTGATTGACTTTATCGCACTATGTTTTTTGAGGACGAAAACGGCATCGTATGAGATGGTGTGAGGCACTGAGAAATCAAATAATTTATCCCTTTCCTGGGAATACGCCATCATGGGCAAAAGGTCGATTTGCCCTGTCTCTAATGCCTTTATGGCTTGGTCCCAAGGCCCCCCATGAATATCTATCTCCAGTCCCATGACTTTGCTCACGGCTTTGATCAGGTCCACGCTGTAACCATCCGGGGTGCCTTGCTGGTTCAGGAAGGTATAAGGATAGTAGTTGTCTACAATGATTGTTGAAAGGCGTTTTTTAGGAAGCGGCCGTTCCTTGGTCACGACTTTTTCTTGAATTATGCTTTGGGGCGGCAGGATGGGCGGCGTCACCTTATCTGGCATCTTAGCCTGAAGATGCGACTCGTCGGCAGCGCAAAACACGGGGCCCAAGGCAATGATTGTTACCAAGAGAATAAACAATAGCCGCTTGAAACGCAGACATAAAGAAATCCAGAAGTTGGCCATGTCCCATTATCCTCTACACCGGAGTAAATCTAACTAAGCAGGAAAGCAGGGGTTATCTCTGATCCAATACCTTCCGAACAACTTTGGCAAAGTGAGTTCGGTCTATCGGCTTGAAAACGAATTCTTTAATGCCCATTTCCTTAGCCTTTTCTTCAGAAATTGTTTGACTAAACCCCGTGCAAATTATGATCGGGATATTGGGACGGATGGTGAGAATCTCCTTAGCCAGCTTATCTCCAGTCAAGTCGGGCATGGCCATGTCGGTAATAACCAGGTCATAGAGGTTAGGCGCCTGGATAAATTCGTCCAGGGTTTCTATACTGCTCGTCTTCATGGTCACCTTATATCCCAGACGCTCCAAGATCCATTTGCCGACCCCGGCTACTTCCGGCTCGTCATCTACAAAAAGGATTGTCTCAGACCCGCCGGGTACTTCCTCGATACCATCGTCTGTCGATGTGGCTAGTCCTTTGATGGCGGGGAGAAGAATAGTAAAGGTTGTTCCTCTTCCTAGCTCACTGTAGACTCGAATTGTTCCATCATGATTCTTAATGATACCATGAACAATAGCTAATCCCATCCCGGTACCTTTGCCTTTCGGTTTAGTAGTAAAGAACGGATCGAAAATCCGATCTAAAATGTTGATTCCTATTCCATGCCCTGTGTCGCTAACCACAAGCTTCAGGTACGGACCAGGTTTTAGGTCGATGTATTTTGAGGCTGATCCAGGATCAAGATAAAAATCGGATAATTCAACCCTTAATGTTCCGATATCTCCTTCCATGGCATGAGCCGCATTTGTGCAAAGGTTCATCAAGACTTGATGGATTTGGGTCGGATCACCAAGGATAATATTTTCCTGGGCTGATATTTCTTGCTTGATTTGGATGCTGGTGGGTAAGGAAGCCCGGAGCAGTTTCATCGTTTCCTTTACGATTAATGAAACCTCAACAGGCTGTTTCACCTGTTCCTCTTGACGGCTCAGGACCAATATCTGTTTGACTAATTCTTTGGCCCTCTTTGCCGCCTTGAGTATCTCCTGTAAGAACTCCGTACCTTCAGAACGGGCCTGGGCGTCTTCTATGGCCAGTTCGGCATAGCCAAAAATCGAGGCAAGGATATTGTTGAAGTCGTGCGCTATCCCACCAGCCAACATGCCTATGGCTTCCATTTTTTGGGTGTGATAAAGTTGGGATTCCAGTTTCTTCCTTTCTTGTTCAGATTTCTTTGCCTCAGCGATCTTCCATACTGCATCCATGAGAAGAGTAAGCTGGCGGACATCGCCGTCATTATAATCCATGTCCTTGTTACCGACACCCACTACAGCCACGATTTTGCCATCACTAAAGAGCGGGATTGTCAAGAACTTATGTAAGTGTACGTGTCCTTCCGGATATCCCTTTTTCAAGGGGTTGGGGGCTTGAAAATCATTGACTACTATTAACTTCCGCTGTCGGACCGCTTCTCCCCACATCCCCGTCTCATCGAGTTCATATATAGTCTGCGGATTGGCTAGGTAACATTCCTTAATGGCCTCCTTAGACCAATTATGAAGGGTAAACTGCCTCTTTTCCTCATCGTAGTGGAATATATAACCTACTTTGCTACCAGTCAAAACGATGGCTTCATCTAGCACCGAATCCAACAAGTCGTGAATTGAACTGGCCTGATGCTGAGAAAGACTCAACAAGCTTTGCAAACGAGATTCATTAAGTTTAATCTCAGCTTCCGATCTTTTCCAATCGGTCATGTCTCGAAATAGGCTGAGCCTATACAACCCGCCTTCAGGATCTTCCAAAGGGACGCTGATGAACTCATAGGTCTTGCGATTTGTTGGTGAGTTCCATTCCCAACGGGCCGGTTCACCCTCTAGTGTAAATTGTTGACGACATTGGGGACAAATCTCACCTCGTTGATAGAAGTATGAGAAACACTTACGCCCTTCAATGGACCCAAATTCCCTGACGCCGGCCGGATTGAGGTATTCAATTTCGTAGTTCTGGTTAATTATACACACGCCGTCTTCAATCGTATCCAATATATTCTTCAGCCGCTTTCTTTCATGCTCAGCAATTTCGAGGTAGTTCCTGGCATTATCCCTTTCCTTTTTCAACGCTTCCTCTGCTTCCATCCGTTTATTATTCTGCCGTTCCATGGTATCAGCCATTTCATCAAAGGAACGAGCCAATTCGCCAATCTCGCCTTGTCCATGCGGGAGGTTTGTTCGGGCGGACAGATCACCTGAGGCAAGTCTCTTGGTCGCAGCAACCAGGGACCGAACCCGGCGGAGGACAAATATATTGCTACCAGACCAGGCGACCAGCGATGCCAACAACGTCACTAATCCCAACCCAATCAAATTGTAAGCTAAAATCCGGTCAATGGCGTCTGTGGCGGCAGCCTTTGGGGTACCGATGATCACATAAAGTCCGATGGCTTTACCCTTAACCGTTTCGCGCACCGCGGCATAGGCATAAATGCGGTTTAGGCCGTCAAGGCCAGGAGCCTCAATAATTCCGTCTTGTTGGTCAATAGTCGTGTTTACAAGTTTGGTTTGGGCCAGGTTTTGCCCTACCCATTTTTGGTGATGCGGGTTATGGGCTAAGACTGTCCCGCCGCGATCCACCAGAATATATTCTCCATCCACAGGAATTTGCGTCTTAGTTACGATTCTATTGAGCCAGGCGATATCCAATGAGGCGCAGACCACCGTTTGAATTCGGTCTGCCTGGAAGATAGGATGGGCAAGTACCAGGCCGGGTTTATTGGTGATCCGACCGACCCGATAATTCCCCAGGGAAAAATCACGAGTTCGGATGGCTTCCTGGAACCATTGGAGGTCTGGCGAGTTGATTGGGCCCGGAATGGGTGTGGCACTGCAGAAAAGCTCACCATTGGGTCTGGCGGCAAAAAAATTGGCGTACTGCGGATAATGAGGTAAGAGTTCGGCAAAAAAGGTATTACAAGATGAGATATCACCATCGAGAACTGCCGGCATATGCCCGATGGCCACCAGAAGTTGGCGGGCACCTTCAATGAAATGGTCTTGATTGGCGGCGGCCAGGCGAGCCAACCGCTGGGTGTCTTCTCTTATTATAGAAAGAGCTTGCCGTCGTTGCTCAGCGGCTGTGTAAACCATGAATCCTAAGGCCGGCACGATGGCAAGTAGAATAAGTATGATCAGCCGGAACCTGAGAGTCCAAAAGAAAGAGAACATGCTCCCCTCCCTTGAAGAGTGCATTTTATAAGTATTTCGACTATTTATTGTTCAGGTAGTCAGGAATTCGAGCAAAACCGGTTTCAATCTGTCAAATTCTTTCGTTAACCTGAGATGAGTCTCCTCCGCAGTGGCCAGATCACCGTCGATGGCCATTTGCTCAAGCTGGCGCGCCGTTTGAGATAGAGCCTTAGCTGCGATGTTCCCGGCCGAGCCTCTCAAGAAATGGGCGGTATAGATTAATTCGCGTGCGTCCTTACCTTTAACGGCTTCCTGGATATCTGATAGGCGGACAGGTGTGGATTCTAAGAACATCTTTACAACCTCTTTAGCCAAGTCACGATCATTTACGGTCCGATTCAAGAGTTCTTTCAGGTCGAAAACATCCCCTGTTGAACCCGGTTGATGGTCGTTTACCCCAGAGACTTCTAATCGATTAAGTTGTTCTCCAGGGATGGTGGCAAACTTGTTTATGACCTCCAAAAGTTTCTCTGGATTTACTGGTTTACTAAGGTATTCATCCATTCCCGACGATAGACAACGTTCGTAGTCATCTCCCATGGCATAGGCGGTCATGGCAATAATCGGTATATGTTTACCTGTTCTTTTCTCAATTTCTCGAATAGCTCGCGTTGCCTCCAAGCCGTCCATGATCGGCATTTCAACGTCCATCAATATCAGGTCAAACTCATCGGAGGAGTACTTGTCCACTGCCTGTTGCCCGTCTGGGGCAATTTGAACCTGCTGTCCGAATTTCTCCAATAGTTTCTTTGTAATAAATTGATTAACTAAATTATCTTCGACCAATAAGATACGTTTGGTAACAGGTTCGGCAGGTTGGGGTGCTGTTCTTTGTTGTGCGAGTTCGATTTCCGGCCCGACCTCCATCCACAGCGTCACGTGAAACGCCGTTCCGCCTTGATCGGAAGGGTTATTCTCAGCTCGGATGGCGCCACCCATTAGACCTGCAATCCGCCGGCAAATGGCTAATCCTAATCCTGTCCCGCCGTATGTTCGGGCGGTGGAGACCTTTGCCTGTTTAAATGGTTCAAATATATCTTCCAGTTTGTCTGGCGGAATGCCGATTCCGGTGTCTTTAACTATCAAATAAATCTTACAGTGGTTATCGATAAGCTCTTCAACACTTACCGACACCGTAACCTTACCCTCCTCCGTAAACTTGACGGCATTGCCCAGAAGATTTATTAGAAGTTGCCGAAATCGGACTGGATCACCTCGCAAAACTTGGGGCACCCTCTCCTCGATGCGACAATCAAGATTGATTTGCCTGCCCTGGAGTTTGGGTCGGACTATTTCACATGATTGAAAAACGAGGGCCCAAAAGTCAAAAGGAATCGTTTCAAGTTCCATTTTCCCGGCTTCTATCTTTGATATGTCTAAAATATCATTTATCATTTCCAGAAGAACCTCTCCCGAGGTCCTTATAATCTTGACATAGTCACTTTGTTCAGTCGTGAGGATAGTGTCAAGCAATAAGATCGAACTGCCAATTATACCATTTAAGGGCGTCCGAAGATCGTGGCTCATACTGGCCAGAAAATCACTTTTAGCTCTATTTGCCGCCTCTGCCATGGCGTGGGATTTAACGATCTCTTGTTCCGCCGATTTCCGTTCAGTTATATCGTGAGCCACATGGACACAACCTCTTAACTTACCGACATTATCGTGCAATGGGGCAGTGGTTACCAAGAAATGCTTTCCTAAATGTTCGATGAACACCTCTTCAGAATGCGGCTGACCGTCCCTAGCCATTAGAATATAAGGGCAAAATTCAGGAGGCTCCTCAGCGCGATGAAAGCATCGATAACACATTACATTATTGGTCGGAAGACCGGATAGTTCAAGCAACCCGGCCATCGCCCTATTACTCCGCACAATCCGTTGCCCAGAATCGAGTATGGCGATCAGGTCCGGCATGGCATCAAAAGTCTTTTCCCAGTCTTCTCTGGCCTGCCGCAGCTCATCTTCCATCCGCTTCTTATCAGTAATATCTTGCATAGTTCCGAATCGGTGCGTTTGACGTCCGCCTTCATCATATGTCGCCTGGGAAGAATAATGGGCAGCTCTCACCTCTCCGTCTCTACGAACAAAATTAAACTCTAAGTCAAGGTCAGGCTTGCGGTCAGGGGAATCAAAAATCGGTATCACCCTCTCTCTGTCCTCAATGGAGATAGAACCCCTGAATAATTCAGACGAAGGTGAGATTTCACCAGGTTCGTAGCCTAAAAGCCTGTAAAACTCATCGGACCAGCTAGCTTCGCCGGTCAAGAGGTTACGATCAAAGCTGCCTATCCGGGCTATCGCCTGGGCCCGGTTTAACCGTTGCTCACTCCTCTGCAAGGCTGATTCTGCCTTCTTACGCTCGGTAATATCTATAGAATACTCTATTATCTTAGATAGTTTACCCTGGCCATCAAAAATCGGGTAGCCATAAACTTCCATCGCTCTTGCCTCACCGCCACCTGTGTAGTGAATATGCTCCATCCTGACCGGTTTCTTGGTCTTCCTTATCTCCATGATGGGGCATGGATGCTCATCACCCGCGCAGGGCGTATCTCGTTTATGGGTCACGGCATAACACGTTAAAGGTCCAAGCTTAACTTTATCCTCTAGACCGCTGGCTGAATTTGCCAATAGAATAGTATAATCATCAGCATCCAAGACACAAAAAGGGTGCGTGAGAGATTCTATGGTAATTTTAAATAATTCATTTTGTTTCTCAAAATTCTCTTCGACAGTTCTCATGCCGGAAAGATCTTCTACCCACCCCTCGAGATAAGCCACGCGGCCGTCCAAATTCATTACAGTACGTATGGTCAGCTTTGCCGTAATAACGCCCCCGTCCTTTCGCCGGTACTTGTTTTCTTGGACCAACCATCCTGTCTGGTGAAGAGCTAGATCTATGGCTTGGGAACACACCGGTGGATCGACATACAATTGCTCGGCAATATTCGTAATTGATGAAATTAGTTCTTGAGGAGATTCGTAACCCAGCATCTTCGCCAAGGCTGGATTGACTATCAAGAATCTTCCTTCGGGGAGCGAGTGAAACATGCCTATCGGGGCATTCTCAAACATTCCTTTGTGCCGCTCGCTACTCTCCTGAAGGGCCAGATGAT
Organism: Deltaproteobacteria bacterium; assembly: GCA_015233625.1. Lineage (GTDB taxonomy): Bacteria > Desulfobacterota > JADFXK01 > JADFXK01 > JADFXK01 > JADFXK01. Next base: position 8,126 of record JADFXK010000019.1, read on the forward strand.
TTTCCAATAATTCTAATTTCAGGCGGTTTCGTTCGTGAATTTCTTTTACGAGTTCCTCCTCACGCTTTATGTACCCTCTAAATATAGCATAGGACAAAGCTGTGCCTATAATTGTAGTAAACATAACCGTGACGGCATTTGACACAAAAAGAGTCATATCAGGATAAATAAAATACTTAATCACCTGATAGACAGTCATAATCGTGAATGTGGCTAAGGCCACCAAACCCAGAAGGTAAATATATTTAGATCGGCAATTTTCCGTTGATGCATTTAATAACCACTGGACGGGCTTAGGACCAGTTTTCATTCTTACCCTCATGCATATGATCACGATTAAGAAAGAGTTCTTTCCGAGATTAGCTTAGACGAACTTTCTTAGAATAACCTACTTTTTTTTGTAAATTACTCCAGTTGGGGTTTTACAAGGACTAATTATCTATCTCTCAACCGGACCTATTCATTCAATATCACTAATAATTGTCCCAAGGAGACAGTTCTTAGCCTGACCGCTTCTGCCTTTAGTTCATGAAAATGCAGCTTGACCGCGTCCAGGTCTTCTGTATGTCCAAATTTTTCAAGATCCTCTGCGCATCGACTTAGCGCGGACGCAGCCAGAGTTGCAGCCGAGCCTTTAAATGCGTGAGCCAGGCGAACCAATGCCTTGAAATCCCCCTGGTCTATCGAGGCCCCGAGATCGGAAATTTTATTCGAGAGGTCCTGAACAAACAGCTCGAATAGTTCATTAAATAAGTCTTGTTTACCAGAAAATCTATTTTTTAACACCCGGTTATCGAAAATCGGGATTGTCTCGTCTGTTGGTTTGACGAATTTGTCTTTACCTTGTTCTGCACCGTCTGCGTGAATAAAATGAGGCATTACTTGCCGGATTACCGCGGACAATTCATCGACATCGATAGGTTTTGCTATATAGCCGTCCATGCCGGACTCCAGAAATTTCTCTCTATCTCCCTTTAAGGCATGGGCAGTCTGGGCGATAATCGGAATTTTTGAATCGAAAAGATTTAATGTCGAACCTCTGATGACCTTGGTGACCTCGGTCCCGTCCATGTCGGGCATGGAAATGTCCATCAAGATCAGGTCAAACGGTTTATCTATTAATTTATCAATGACTTCTTTCCCATGCGTGGCTATCTCTACCGAGTGACCTTGAGTCCTTAAAACCTCGGTGGCAAATCTCTGGTTTAAGACGTCATCCTCAGCCAGGAGGATTTTTAGAGGGAAAAGAGAAATCGGCTGCGTTTGTCCCTTCTCTGATGCGAGGGATTCGGAATCATGAACTTTTTCAAAGCACGCACTAAAGCAAAATGTCGATCCCACCCCCTCGGTGCTTTTTACCCAAATCTCTCCGCCCATCAATTCGACCAACTTCTTGCAGATATTCAGTCCTAATCCAGTGCCGCCGTATCTTCTTCTTGTTGATGCATCTACCTGAGTAAACGGGTCAAAGATTCTTTCCCTTTGTCCCGCAGGGATGCCTATACCGGTATCCTTTACGGCAAAAATCAACGTAACGGCATTCGTCTCTCCCAAACAAGGATTGGTTCCATATTGAGTTACGCCTAGTTCAACTGAACCGCGCGAGGTAAACTTAACGGCGTTCCCGATCAGGTTGTTTAGGATCTGTCTTAACCTGTTTGGATCACCATGTAGTTTAGCGTGCAAATCCGGCGACACCTCAAGGCTTAGCTTGATTCCCTTTTTGTCGGATAGAACTCTAAACGTTTCGATTACCTGGTCACAAAGTTCACCCAAATTGAAAGTTATCGACTCCAACTCCAGTTTTCCGGCTTCTATTTTCGAAAGATCCAAGATATCATTTAGGACAAACAGTAGGTTGCCGGATGCCTGTTTGATTGAGGAGGCGTACTCCAGTTGTTTCGTATCCAGTTGGCTCTTGATGAGCAGATCGGCAAAGCCCATCACGGAATTCATGGGAGTCCGGATTTCATGGCTCATGTTGGCTAAGAACTCACTCTTGGCCCGACTGGCATATTGGGCGGCTTCCTTCGCCCTTAAAAGTTCAGCCTCAATCTGCTTACGCTGAGTGATATCCTGGGCAATTGATAATAGTCGCTTGATCCCGTTTATGCTTATTATTTCTGCAGCGGACAAACAGACAACGGATTTCTTATCCTTGGTGGTAAGAGATAGTTCCATATTCTCAATCCGCCCAGACTTGTTCAAAACTTCAATTAATTCAATCAGATCTTCTCTCGACATCCAGCCCAGTTCAAGGGAGGTTTTACCCACTACCTCATCTCGGCTAAATCCAGTCACCTCTGAGAATTTATCATTAACATCAAGGTACCTGCCATCTTGAATATTGCTTATGGTCATCAACAGGGGAGCATATTTGAAGGTCTTGGCGAATTTTTCTTCGCTTTCCTGCAACGCCGTTTGTACCATCTTCCTCTGGGTAATATCCCGGATGATCAGAATGGTCTTATCCTTTCCATCACGATCACGGAAAACATTAGAAGTTATTTCTCCGGTAAATTTAGTCCCATCCTGGCGAAGCATCGTCAGCTCCGCATAAACTTTGACAGTCTTAGCCCGCCGGTCTAACGTCGGCGCCAGATTAGGATCAGTAGGGTCAACCAGACCGTCGCTACCAACCAGACAAATCTCTTCTTCACTTTTTCCGAAAAGTTGACATGCCGATTGATTTGCCGCCAAGATATGACCATCAAGCTGGGTTAACAAAATCGCGTCGAAGCTATTGTCAAAAATTGATCGAAACTTTTGTTCACTTTCGATGAGCGCCTCTTCCGCCCGCTTGAGATCGGTGATGTCATGGTGATGCCATAAGCGTCCACACTGTTTCCCGTCAATAACAATAGGAATGAAGTCCCGCAGGTATGCCCGCTTGCCCCTGATAGTGATCTCCTCGTCCTTGACAGGTTGGTTCTTAGCTAAAATTTCCTGGATATGGACAATTTCGTTGGCTGGATAGGCATAAACATTTTTGATCTTTTCGATCATGTTTGGAGCAGACAATCCCAGTAGATCTTCCGGCAAATCGTCCAAGTCGAAAAGGTCGCAAAACGCTTGGTTGACAAAATCCACCCGATTATCGTCACTCACGACAAGAATACCACTATAAAGAATTGAAAGAATAATTTGAAATCGCCGAAAAATGGTTTGCAGTGCTTCCACGAGCCGCATGGCTTCTCCCTGATCCGACAGAATCTTGCCAACAAGGATTGTCGCCATAGGGTAAAACACTAAGACGGGTGGACCGATGCGCATCACAACGGTCAGTCCGACACTTCCTGGGAGAGTGAACATCAGAGCGAGCATGACAAGGTGGACGGCCAGGCCAAACAGATAGAGGCGCAGCATGGACGGAGACTGTGCACCTGGCTGGAAACGGAAGTACGCCAGTAAGCCTATCCCAGCCGATGAAAGAATAACCAGGGAACCCGTGAGTGTTCCCGCCCCCCCTATCACCATTCGGCAGGCTACCGTCATCATCACGGCCACAGTCGCGGCTAAGGGGCCAAAAAACAGTGCGCACAGACTAACCATGACCGACCTACCATCAAATATTAGACCAGGTCCCAGGTTCAGCGGACGTAGCATGCCTAATACGGCGGTCCCACCAAACAGGATGCCCTGCAACAAAACGCGCAGCTGAGTATGCCGGGACCAGCGCTTTTCAATAAAGCCGGAGACAATGCTGAGAGCCACCAGCAACGCCAGATTGAGAACCAAATCGATATAGATCATATGTGGCCTTTTCACCTTGTACGTGATTGCCTATTCAAGAAAATTCAGCCCATTCCCCAATCCAAACGCATCGTCACAAATAGGAAAATGCCCATTGGCATAGTCAACCTTTCCTTTTTTCCTCAGCCGTTTCCTCAGAAATCGCCAGGAAGAGGGCAAACCCAAAAGGATCAACCGAGTCAAAGAAATCCTTAAATTCCATCCCTTAGACAAATTTATTTCTATCCCTTGATAATGCTGTATCTAAAGGCCAGGATAAGGGGAAGCCGGACAGTCAGCCAAAGTATTCGGCCTGGGATCGTCATCTTATCCGAACCTATCCTACACTAATTATATAGTTAAATCAATTGAATTAGATTAGGACCAAACTAGACTAGCCGCTCCCCAAGGATAGGCAGACGGCTATTTATTTACTATGTAAAATTAGCTTGTCATCTTAAAACCAGGACCATAAAGAGACCAGCCTATGGTTACAGGGACCCCGAATTTTTCAAACTAAAAATTATACCCGTTCACGCGGCCAGGTACGCGTGAGTCGGATGAACCTTTTTCTACTCTTAGCTACCAGGACCGGGCCGCCCCGGGGTAAAGTTGTTGACGGGAAAAATCCCCGGCCGGTCAGGAAAAGACCCCAACGAAATGAACCCGCCACCCTATTTACAGGCGGACTAAGCGCGCATATTATACTTACAATTTGCGAAAGTGCAAAACGGAGACAAAATGTCTGAGGAGTTGGGTCCGGCGCGGCCAAAAAAAACAACCTGTTCGGAGGGCGGTCGGCCGGCGGCAGTTCACGAATCGCTGAAACAGATTATCTAAAAGGAGAAATAATGAAAGGAAACGAGAGGATAATTGAAAAGCTGAACGACCTGTTGTCAGACGAACTAACCGCCATCAATCAATACATGGTTCATTCAGAGATGTGCGATAACTGGCAATATGAACATCTGCACAAAGTAATTGAAAAACGCGCCATTGATGAGATGAAACATGCCGAGAAACTCATCCGGCGGATATTGTTTCTCGAAGGCCGTCCCATAGTAAGTAATTTGAAAAAGATTCACATTGGGGCTGAAGTAGAGGCTCAGCATAAGAGTGACTGGAGTGCCGAACATGATGCCATATTATCCTATAACGACGGCATCAAACTGGCTGTGGAAATAGGAGATAATGGCACCAGGGAACTTCTGGAATCGATACTTAGGGATGAAGAGGATCACATTGACTGGATTGAAGCCCAACTCGAACAGATTAAACAAATGGGCGTCCAAAATTATTTGGTGGAACAAATCGGTTAGGTCCGCCATTCCGACCGTAGGTATCTATTTTTTATGATCAACTCAAAGTGGTCCGGTCCACCGAAAACAAGGCGCTAGCGCTTTCTCCTTAATTGACCGCTTGTTGGATAGGGATCTCCCACAAACGGTGATTATCTTTCTTGTTGATCGCGGAAACCAAGGGCTTGACCTGATTCGAGGTTACACTCTTCCAAAGCCCCTGTGTCTTCCGGGGTTGATCTGTTATTGCTCATGGAGTATGCCGCCGGCATGAGAATCGGCCAGGGCGGTCCGGATGTGTTTCGGCAGAGAAAACATGCCCCGGTGAGATTCAGGGTCATAATGATTGAGCTTCAAGTTCCTCAAGGCGATGGTCTGGCCGATCGCGGCCGCGGTGCACCGGTCCTTGAGGTTCGCTGGCCCGGCCATGGCAAAAGCATTAATATCGGCAAAAAGGGTGATGGGCGTGTGAAAGGGAACAACGCCTTCAAATAGCCGGCTCATGGTCTTGAGGATGGAGACAAAGGGCAAGTGAAAGCCGGGTTCAGTATGCTCGGCAATGGTGGCCAGAATGCCTCCGGAAGTCAGGCGGGATTTGGCCAGAGCATAGAATTCAGAGGTGGCGAAAGGAGACGGAAACTCTTCAAAATCGCTTTTAACATCGATGAAGATAATATCAAAAAAATCTTCCGTGTTGGCCAGGTAATCCCTGGGGTTCTGGTACATCACCTCCACCCGTGAATCCTCAAATGCCCCTTGGAGCCAGTCCTTGAGATGTTCCTTAGCCAGCCTGACCAGTGTTTCATCCCGTTCAGCCAAAACAACCCGGTCCACCGAAGAGTGTTTTAGAATTTCGTTCAGGATCAATCCTTCACCGCCGCCGGCCACGAACACCCGCTGGGGACTGGCATGGGCCAGCATGGCTGGGTGAACCAAACTCTCGTAGTAAACCTGCCTATCCAAACCCGATAACCTGGCCATCCCGTCGAGAAAAACAGCCCGGCCGAAGAACTGCGTATCCGCGATGATAATTTCCTGGTAAGGTGATTCGGTCTGGACGATAACCCGGTTGACTTCATACATGAAGGGCCGGTTTTTTTTTGAATAATCAATGATCCAATTGTTTGAGCTCATCTTTTCACTCCCGCCTGATAATTCCTGGTTGGACGCCCGTCTAGTCCATGTTTGTTCATGTTCTGATCATATCCGCCGGTGCCTAAATGTTGCATGATCCGGGTTTGGGCAGGTTCAATAGCCTGGAGTCGCTGATAATCATGCCAAAGTCGGGATTATTGAGGTCATCGCGCAGGTATTTGGGAGCTGAGAATATGCTTCGGTGGGTTTCGCCGTCATAGAACTTCAATCCCGCGTTCAAGTTACCAACTGTCGCGTCCACGTGAGAAGAAGTCATAATTTCAGGTAGGGGGCTGTCGCTGGCCAAGACGAATCCCCAGATCACTCGGTAAAAATAGATCATGGTATAGTAGGGCATGACGTACTTAAAGACCTGTTTCAAGGTCTTGATGATGGAGACGTGGGCGTATTGCTCGCCCATCAGGGCGTGCTCCGCCTGAGCGGCAAAAACACCTCCCTCATTCAAACGGGATTTGACGATATTGTAGAAATCCAGGGTGAACAGTCCGGCTGAGGGACTGCCCTCGAATGGGTCGGTCAAGTCCATGATAACACAATCGAATTTTTCATTAGTCGTGGCCAGGTAGCCCCGGGCGTCCTCATGTTTCAGCTCCACCCGAGGATCATCAAAAGCGCCCTGGTGCCATTCATAGAGGTGCTCTCTGGCCATGTCGACCATGATGTCGTCGATGTCGATCATGAGCACTTTTTCCACCGAGTTGTGCTTCAGGGTCTCCCGAACTACAGCTCCTTCGCCACCCCCGGCCAGAAAGACTTTTTTGGGCCGGCCATTGGCCACCAGGGCCGGGTGAATCAATGTTTCGTGATAAATGTGTTCATCCAGGGCCGCAGACTGGGGTACTCCGTCTAGAAACAGGGCCTTGCCAAAATGGTCCACATCGGCGATCAAGATATTCTGGAAACGCGATTGGGTGGACACGATGGTCTTTTTGATCTTAAACATATGAGCTCGGCACCGGCCGAAGAATTCAATAAGCCAGTTTTCAGTGCGCATGGTCGTCCCCTTTGTCGTCCCTTTGGTGCGGATTGCGGTTGTTTGTAGCGGATTGTTCGTTGCGGGTTGCTCGTAGCCTACTGCATGCATCAAGAAATAGTATTACTTTGAAGGGTCGTAATTGTTCTCTGTTGATCCCGCCACAGGATGGAGCATGCCAAAGAGTCAATTATCCCGTTGGAGGCATCCGTCCGTGATGCGGGTGGCTGTTGCCTGTCAGGTAACTTCACCCCGGTCGGGTTCGGGTTTGAGCCGGATCTGGGGGAGGTTGATCGCAACAGTACCGAAAAGCGGACACCGGCGCAAGTGATATTTTCCGGGTAAAGAATATTGAACCCGGTCATCGCTCAAGGTTGATGTCCGGATGTTGTTATTTGAACAAATCTGAGAATATTACATGGGCTTTACCGTATTGCAAAAAAACACCATCTCGCTCAACTTTTTTTATTGATATGTTCCATACTTTCTGCTATGTTTCGTTCTTTTTTAAATCGTGGCTACTTTTGGTCGGAACGCAAAGACCCAACCTATACAGATTTTAACCAATTAGGACAAGGAAGGAGAAAACCATGAAGAGGAATCGGCTTCCTTATCATTTGATACGCCATTTCAATGTTACGCACATTGGCTATGGACACACTTAAGTTAAAACCATCTGTGTTATGGTGCTGCTATGAAATCACTAGGGAAACACCTCATCATCGAGCTATACGAATGCGATCGAGAGATTATCAACGACTTAGAAGCCGTCGAACACCACATCATGGAATCTGTTCGGGTCTCCGGCGCATCAATTATCAAACCTTACTTTCATAAATTCTCCCCCCACGGTATCAGCGGCATGGTCATCATTGCCGAATCCCATTTCTCTATCCATACCTGGCCGGAATACGGCTACTGCGCCGTAGACATCTTCACTTGCGGTGACCTTATCCAGGGTGATAAGGCTATGAACTACTTAAAACAACACTTCAAGTGCCAGAACGTCTCCTTAATGGAAATAAAGCGCGGCGTTCTTGATCTGCCCGACGCTGAGATAAAACACAAACCCGATCAGTCTTGAGAAATATAGCGCCATTCGGCCGGTTCTCCAGGGTGAATACCATTCCCGGAAGTTCCGAGGCAAAGGTTATGGACGAGTATCTTGATAGATTCTTCGCCTTCTTGAAGGTAGAGCGGGGACTGGCCAATAATTCTATTTCTTCCTACAATGGGGACCTCATCGGGTTCGTGCATTTTCTGAACGATAGAGGCATCACCGACCTTAAAGCCGTGACCCGGATAGATCTTACAGCATACATCTTTGACCTGAAAAAACAAGGCTTCAAGGATTCGACCGTAGCCCGGCGGATGGCGGCCGTGCGGACCCTTTTTCGATTTCTGGTCCAGGATCGAATCATCGAGACGACTCCCGCCGCGGAGGTCGATTTACCCCGATTAAGGCAAAAGATACCCGGCGTCCTCAGCGCCGAAGAAGTGGATAAGCTGCTGGCCGCGCCGGATCAGTCCACCCCGCGAGGTCTGCGGGATGCGGCCATGCTCGAGGTCATTTATGCCACCGGGACGCGCGTCTCCGAACTCATCTCTTTGACCTTGAACAATCTCAACCTGGAGTTGGGCTTTATACGGGCTATCGGGAAGGGGTCGAAAGAGCGCATAGTCCCTCTGGGCCAGGCGGCCATAAACCGGACCAGAGAGTACCTGGAGTCGGCCCGGTCACGCATTGCCAAGGCCAAGCCGGAGCCATATGTCTTTATCAACAGGTCGGGAAAGCCGATGACCCGGCAAGGGTTTTGGAAGATTATCAAGAAATACGCCCTGGTCTCAGGCATCCAGGGCGACATCACCCCCCACACAATGCGGCATTCCTTTGCCAGCCACCTATTGGAACGAGGGGCAGACCTGCGCGCCGTCCAGGAGATGCTCGGCCATGCGGATATTTCCACCACCCAAATATACACCCACCTCCGCATGGAACGCTTGCAGCAGCTTCATCGAGACTGTCACCCCCGAGGGAAACCGCTAGACGACAATGAATAGACCATGGACGGACCAAGCGAGGCGAGGCCCAGTTCCCCAGACCAGGTGTCTGACCACCAGGCGGGGTTTGACACGTCATCACCTCACAGGTCAGAATTCGTCCATCTGCCAACTGAGCCGATATCTGTTCCAGATTTCGCGCTTATCTTTACCGGAATCCGGCCCTAGCAGGTTGCGGTTCAAAAGAACTTGCTTTTCCAATGACATATAATCGGCCAGCCGGCATTGGCTGACGAAAGAAATCTCATTAGGGAACTGCCTGATGAATTTAATCCCATGGTCATCAATGAGACACTTGAATCCTTCCTCTGCTTTAACTTTCTTTCCCCGTTCCGTGTCAGAATCAGGAATAACCAGAGTCAGGTAAATCTTTTCTGCGCCCGGATAATCCTTTACCAAATGATATATCTTTCGGTTAACCTCCAGTCGGAAGAGGTTGGCATCCTCGGCTATTCTGGCGTCATCCACAAAAGGCTTGCCGAAGATGTAGGAGGTCTCGAATAATCCTTGAGCCCTGATGACCTTCCCCCCCTGTCTGGTGGACACCTCCAGGGAATTGTCCGCCAGACACCTCATGGGAACAAGCCAGAAAGCCAGCATAAGGATTAACACCGCCGCCGGAACACGGAAAAGTCTATGTTCTGTTTTCATTTTCAACACCTCTAATGAGGCTCCAATCAATAAATCGTCAGACCGGCGTAGCCCACAACCCGAGCGTAGTCCCCGGCCACCTCACCTGAAGTGGCGTACTTGACCAGTTCGGCCTTAGTCGCGCCCAGGTTGATGGCCGCGACCAGGGCAATAGTCGTAGGGATGACGCCACACATGGTAATTCCCCGGCTTCTAACTATTTTCAATAGCCCCTCAGGGTCCATGGCCAGGATCCGGTCAATGGCCAGTTGATCTTTCTTTTGGGCCGAAGACTGGGATTCGAAATGGGTCATGTCGCTGCTGGCCACAATGAGCACCGGCCGCCCATATTCCTTTATCGCCTGGGCCAGCCCCAAACCCACTTCCCGGCAGGAGGCGTAATCAAGTCCGGACACACAAATGGGCACGATTTTGCATTGGGGATTCAAGTGCTGAAGAAACGGGACCTGGACCTCCAGGGAGTGCTCATGCAGATGGGCCGTCACATCGCTGGCCATGAATCGAGACTGCTGAAGGACAATTTCGGCCAGGCCGGAATTGATGGCCACTATTCCAATGGGAGTTTCCCAGCTACCCGATGCGTAAACGGCCACTGGGTGGCCCAAGCCGTGGTGGTTGGGGCCCAAGATAATTACATCATTGGGAACATTAATCTTAGAGAATACTTCGCCGGCTACTCCCCCTGAATACACGTATCCGGCATGGGGAGACACAATGGCCACCACATCTCTCTTCTCCGCAGTGTCAGCGATCATGGACTGGACCAGAGAAGAAAGGGTCCGGCCATTATCCGGGTAAAACTGCCCTGCGACAGCCGGTTTCCTGTTCATGGGCCACCTCCTGGGGATGTCGGTTATAGAAAGTGCGGACCTGGATGTTTATCGATAACGATGAAAGAAAAACCGGTTACTTACAGTAAACCACAATTTAGGGTAAATGTCAAGGAAATTTAATGTGTTGTATACGGCATTCGGCTAAGAACGTTTTCGCCGGATAGGATGGTCTGCCGGCCGTCCGCAAGGGCTTATCGGACCAAAAGGGTTGACCTTAACCCCAGGTGGATGTAGAATTGTGACTGTCAAATGAATTGACCGGTGATATTGTTTGTTCTGCAGGTCAAAATGAGCGTAGCGCATAGGATACAGATGTTTATCAACTCTCGTCGAACCCAGCGGCAATTACTCATGCGTCAGGCTAGGAATTAGTAACTTGGCATCCACGCAACTTAAATTTGATTTTTTTCGCGAAACTATTGGTGCCCGTTCGCCGAAAGTGGATGCTGCTATTGAGGCATTAGCCACAGAAGATAGGACGGATGCACATGGTGTAGTCTTTACACGACTTGAGGTCGCCGATTTCATTCTTGACCTGGTCGGATACACAGTGAATCAGCCGCTTCATCGCAAGCGACTTTTGGAGCCGTCATTCGGCGGCGGTGATTTTCTATTGCCGGTGATCGGGCGACTACTGGCCGCGTGGCGGGCTGAGAAAAGAGCAAGGGACGTGGTTGATGAGCTTGGCGGCGCTATCCGAGCCGTAGAGTTGCACCGGAAGACTTTCGCCGCGACACGTCAGTCGGTTATCGAACGGATCAAGCAGGAGGGCATCACCATCGGGTATGCAACCACTCTCGCTGATAGGTGGCTTGTGCAGGGTGATTTCCTTCTCGACCCTCCTGAAGGACACTTTGATTTTGTCGTTGGCAATCCGCCTTATGTGCGCCAAGAGTTGATCCCCGCCCCCTTGCTGGCCGTGTACCGGAACCGGTATCAGACCATGTACGACCGGGCGGACCTCTATATTCCGTTTATTGAGTGTTCGTTATTAATGCTCGCCGAAAGCGGAACTCTAGGCTTCATCTGTGCTGACCGTTGGATGAAGAACCGCTACGGCGGACCGCTGCGGAATCTTGTATCCAAAAGGTTCCATTTGAAAATATACGTTGATATGATGGATACCCCAGCCTTTCATAAAGAGGTGATCGCCTATCCGGCTATCACGATCATCAGCCTGGAAAAGCCGGGCGCGACGCGCGCCGCACATCGGCCTTCGATTGAACGTTCAACGCTGATAAAACTCGCCGAAGAACTACGGGCTAACATACTGCCCACAAAAGACGGAGCAGTGCGCGAGATTCCACGCGTTACCAATGGGGCTGAACCATGGCTACTTGAATCGCCGGATCAGATGGCGATCATCCGCCGTCTTGAGCAGCAATATCCAACTCTTGATGAAGCGTCTTGTAAAGTTGGCATCGGCGTTGCGACCGGGGCCGATAAGGCCTTTATAGGAGATTTCGAAGCACTCGATGTTGAGCCGGATTGCAAATTACCTCTGGTAACTACCCGCGATATTCTATCCGGCGAAGTGCGCTGGCGCGGGCAAGGTGTGATCAATCCCTTTAATGATGACGGCCGTCTCGTCGATCTTAGGAACTACCCGCGCCTGCGGCGGTACCTTGAGGCTCGTAGGGACGTGATAGCAGGGCGTCATTGTGCGCAAAAAGCCCCATGCAACTGGTACCGCACCATTGATCGCATCACCCCATCAATCGCCAAAAAACAAAAGCTTCTTATCCCCGACATTAAGGGCGAGGCGCACGTCGTTTACGAGCCCGGCCAGCTATACCCACATCATAATCTGTACTACGTCACGTCCGAAGCGTGGGACCTTCGTGCTTTGCAGGCTGTGCTTCTTTCGGGTGTCACCAGGCTTTTTGTGGCGACCTACTCGACTAAAATGCATGGTGGATTCTTGCGTTTTCAAGCGCAGTATCTGAGACGTATCCGCATTCCTCAGTGGCATGACGTGCCCGAAGGGCTGCGAAAAGAATTGAGTGAGGCGGCCCAGATGCGGGATTTACAGGCTTGCAACCGGGCCACCTTTAAACTGTACGGACTGAACAACGAAGAACGAGCGGCGCTTGGAGGCATTGGGGAATAAGTGGCTCTTGATCTTGTCGATTATGAACGCAAGGCTCGCGAGGCCGTGCAAGCCTTCTGGGGAAACCGTGAAGCTGCTCGGTTGCGGCAAATGACGTCCGGTAAAGCCGACCAGGGTGAACGTGCTGGCGTCACGGCCGGCAAGAACATGGACGGCTTTGCAACCTTAGTGCTCGATCTTGTACGGGCGAACGGTCTTGCTCCTGTCGATGTTCATCAGCAACGCGCCGTGTTGACTCTGCCCGGCTACTTCCGACCAACCAAGCTATGGGATATTCTTGTAATCCACCAAGGCGAGCTGATTGCGGCCATCGAAATGAAAAGCCAGGTCAGCCCGTCTTTTGGGAACAACTTCAACAACCGAGCCGAAGAGGCTATCGGCACGGCTCACGATTTTTGGACAGCCTACCGGGAAGAGGCTTTCGGCAAACAGCCGCGCCCCTTTGTCGGTTGGCTAATGCTGGTTGAAGATGCTCCCGAGTCTCGAACGGCCGTCAAAGACAGGTCACCGCACTTCCCCATATTCCAGGAATTCGAGGGCGCGTCGTACCTCAGGCGGTATGACCTTCTATGTCAGAAGCTCGTTCAAGAGCAGCTTTATACGACGGCGGCCGTCATAGCATCTCCCCGAAACGCTGCTCAAACGGGTGAGATTTCTGCGATGTCGTCCATGACCGACCTCAAGACCTTTGTCGCCACACTGGCCGGCCATGTTGCCGCAGCGGCTGCGAGACTCGAGTAGAAATGTACACTAATCTCATTTATTATCTGCTGGTGCTCCTCATTTTTAATGCCTACCAACCGCCGCGGGTGGTCAAGGGGGACGCCTGGACAGCTGTCGCTTGGCTATTGCTCGGTGTGCTTGTCTTGGTTATCGCCAGCCGGATGCATTTTCGGAAATTGGAGAAGGATATCCGGCTGGTTACCGGTCAAGGAGATTTGCATCGGCAGTATCACCGGATTATCGGCCAATTAGCCATCATGGCCATCATGATTTTTACCCTGGATGTGTATCTGGTTCATGCCCCCCATTACCTGACCCGGATGGGGCTGTTTCGACATTTTGAAGTTCTCCCGGGCCTGGTCGCTTTGGCTTTATTTACTTTTTACCTGGCCATAATTTGGTCTTCGGCTTATCCTTCATACCGGGAGCTCTACCATTCTAAACAGACCAGGGGTCGCTTTGTTTGGTCCAATATCATGTTTGTCTTGCCGATGATCTTCCCCTGGTTCCTCATTTCCCTGATGTTTGACCTGGTTAAGTTGTGGGTCCCGACCCAGGCGCGGATGGCCATGGCCAACCCTATGGGGCAGTTGGGGATTTTTTTTGTATTTCTGGTCTGTTTGGCCGTGTTCTTTCCTTATCTGGTTAAGACCTGGTGGGGTTGCCAGCCGTTGCCGGCCGGTCCGATCAGGACGGCGATTGAGGACTTCTGTGCTAAAATCGGATTTACGTATGCCGACCTGCTCCGCTGGCCCATTTTTGAGGGAAACATCATTACGGCCGGAGTAATGGGACTGGTTAAACGTTTTCGCTATGTTTTGATTACCGATTCTTTGATCAGCAGCTTGGACGTGGAAGAGATCAAGGCGGTGGTAGCCCATGAAGCGGGGCATATTAAAAAACATCATCTACTTTTTTACCTGTTTTTTTTCATGGGCTATCTAATATTGGTCTATGCCGTCTTGGATCTGATAGCCTATTGTTTGTTCAGTCTCGATTTTATTTTTGATTTACTTAACTCGGTTGATGAACAATTTCAAGGGACTGTATTCTCATTGGTCTATACCTTGCCCATGGTCGCCTTGTTGGTGCTCTATTTTCGATATCTATTTGGTTTTTTTATGCGTAATTTTGAACGTCAGGCTGACCTATACGCCTTGGATATTTTGCCTCAGCCGGTTAAGGTGGCTACGGCCCTGGAAAAGATTGCCTTTTATAGCGGCAACATTCGCGACCTGCCTAGCTGGCACCATTTCAGCGTCCGAGAGCGGGTCGAATACATTTTAAAAAGCCTGAACAATCACGATTGGATTACCCGGCATAACCAAAAAGTCCGGCTGGCCATCCGGCTCTACACCGGAGGAGTGCTGGCAGTGTTGATCCTGGGTTACCTCCTGAATTTCACCAATGTCGGCACTTCCCTAAAATCTCGGACAATGGTTAAGGCGGCCCAACGAGCCGTGGCCTTAACCCCGGCAGACGCGGACTTACGCCTGGCTGTGGCCGGACTTTACCTGGAAAGGGGTATGATTGGGCCGGCAGTTAGGGAGTATCATCAGGTCCTGGGGCTGAGCCCGGGCAATGCCGAGGCCTTGAATAACCTGGCCTGGATTTACAGCACGACCAAAGAAAGAGAATACTACCGTCCGAAACTGGCTTTAGAACTGGCTCGACGGGCGGTTAAACAAAAACCGGCGGCGTACATCTACGATACTCTGGCCGAGACTCTGTTGGCCACCGGGCAGTTTCAGGAGGCCCTGGAGGCAGCCCATCAGGCCGTGCGTCTGAGCGGCGACGAC
>JADFXK010000001.1:0-9508 GCA_015233625.1 Deltaproteobacteria bacterium
TAAAGAAGGGCGTTGTGTTTAAAGAACCCAGACACAGGATACCCGAGCAGTAACCCAGTTAACTTAAATCGTGGACCCCGGCCCATTGGAAAAACGAAACCATGGACGGGGCCTTACCATCAGAGGGACGGACTATCTTTCCCATGGTGGGGCCGTCGGCCACAGCCAGGCGTTCCATCATCACGTTGGTAATAACATTTTTGTACTGGCCGAAGCCGTAAGATTCAAGTTTGACGGCATCGTAAGGATTCCATCCCGCGGCCCAGATAACTGCCCCAAAGTTCATGTCCAACTTCTTGGGCGCCATATCCAATTCAATGGCGTTGTAAGCGCAGGCATCTTGGGCTGCTTTGCCGTCCGCAGTTGCAACGATTGAAGGATCCAACACGTAACGCATGGGAAAGGCCATAGGGTGAGGCACATAAGCCGCCTTGATCTTATCCATGCCAAAATTAAATGGGTTGGAGATTTCCGCCCCGACGGCCTCGGCGCATTTGCCGCAGGCGGTGCAGTTTTCATTTACATATCTGGGCTCAATCTGAATTGTCGCGTGATAGTTGCCTTCAGAGCCCGAAAGATGAGTCACTTCCGCCATAGTAAAAAACCGAATACGCGGGTTTTGTTTAACCCGTCGGTAATTAATTTCCAGTCCACAAGACGGGGGACACAACTTGGGGAAATATTGATGCAGTTGGGCCACGCGTCCACCTAAGTAGGGACTCTTCTCCACCAGGACGACATCATACCCGGCTTCTGCGGCTTCGACGGCGGAAGTCAACCCGCTAATACCGCCACCGACCACTAATATGGTTTGAGATCCCGTTCTTCCATCTGCCATGCCGTACCTCCGCAGTGATATTTTGTATTAGGACCAATTAATGCTTTTCCCACACCATCAAGAAAAGGACTCACGTAATACTACCGGACGGATGTTGGTTTATGCACCCGGCTAAGAGGGATTCGGCGGGGTCTCAATATGGAGGTGGCTGCGGCGCGTTCAGATGCGACGGCATTCCCTGATGACACCCCTATTTTGGTGACAACCAAATATCTCCGGTATGATTTTCTCGAGAGGTTGGCCCAGATCAGCTAATCTGTCCAGAAAATCATACGGAAAAACAACCGGACGCCCGGCCGTCGGACGAAAAAAAACAAAGAAAAACTCCAGGCGCCTTAATGGCGCCTGAAGTTTAGGTGTTACCGCATGGTGAAAATTACTTCACGATGTTGATAATGTCTCTCTTCATGCAGGACCATGCCGCTGAGGCCGGATCCCACTTAATATTGGCGAAACAATGCCAATTGCTTTCGTCCATCTTGGGTGTGTCAGAGCGGAAGTAGTAGCCTGGCCATCTGGTTTCTTCACGGAACTGGATGGTGCGGACGTGGGCTTCGGCTTGCCACATTCTGTGGACGTTTTCCCAGCAGCGTTCCAACTCATAAATACTATTGGCGGCCAACTTCTCGGAATCTTCCTTCAAGAAGGTTCAACAGTTCCAGGCCTCTTTCCAACAGGTACTTGTTGGTGGTGAAGGCTGCGGAAACCCCACCAGCGTATTCATCCATGATCTTCTGCAGACGGAACATGAACATGAATGGCTTGATGTAGTTGGGGTTGACGTTTTCGTCATAGGACAGGCCGGAGAATTCGGCAAATCTGTCAAGCGGAGCCAGGATGGTCTTCTT
Source organism: Deltaproteobacteria bacterium (assembly GCA_015233625.1). GTDB lineage: Bacteria > Desulfobacterota > JADFXK01 > JADFXK01 > JADFXK01 > JADFXK01. The sequence goes on from JADFXK010000001.1 coordinate 1,687, forward strand.
CATGGCTTCGATCTTGGCGGCGTCAACTTTGGGCTGAGTATTGTTTTCGACGATGAACTTGATGGCGGCCTTACCGGCAATCCGGCCTTCGGCGTGGGAACCGGAAGAGAACTTGTGGCTGGAGGCGCCAGAGGCGTCGCCGGCGGCAAACAAGCCCTTAACCGTCGTCATATTGGTATAACCAAAGAAGTACTCTTTCGGAGCGAGGTCTTCAGGACCACTGACCCAGGCGCCGGAGGCACCGGAGTGGGAACCGATGAAGTAAGGTTCGCAAGCGGCGATTTCAGACGGTCTCTCTTCGGGAGCGATATTCTGAGAAGCCCACAGCAAAGCCTGGGAGATGGTCATATCAAGAAAGTCTTCCCATGCTTCGGCTTCGAGGTGTTTCATCTTCTTTTTCTTGGCTTTCTCATCAAGACCTTCAGCCAAGGCAGCGATAGCATCGTGGGTCATCATGTACAGCGGGCCTTTGCCTTCGTTGACATCGAGCATGCCCAGGTAGTTCCGAAGGTTGGCCGGGATGGGTTTGACCAAGCCGTAAGGAGCGTAATCTTGAAGAGTGCTCTTCCGTTCGATCATGTAGTTGCCACCAAAAGCATTCTTGGCAGCTGACTTGAACAGCAAGAACCAGGCGCCCACCGGTCCGTATGCATCTTTAAAGCGGACAGGGATAAAACGGACTTCCTGGCAGGTCATTTCAGCGCCGGCCTTCAGCGTGAAGTATGCACTGGAACCGGTGTTGAAGGGGGGATACCAGGAACGGCCAATACCTTCGCCAGAGGACCTGGGTTTGAACACATGCACCGCGCCGCCCATGGCGCAGATAACGGCTTTGGCTTTGAATACGTAGAATTTCTCTTCACGAGTGCTGAACCCGACTGCGCCGGCAACCCGATCGCCGTCCATAACCGGTTCGACGATGAAGATTCTTTCTAAGATGTTCTCGCTGCCCAAAGCGTTCTTGGCGGCTTCGGCGACGATGACCTTGTAGGACTCGCCATTGATCATGAGCTGCCACCGGCCTTCATGGACGTACTTTCCGGCTTCGTCTTTCCAAATGGGGAGGCCCCATTTTTCAAACAAATGGACGGAGGAATCCACGTGACGGGCGATGTTATAGACTAAGTCTTCCCGGCAGACGCCCATCAGATCCTGACGGACGTAGTTGACATAGTCTTCAGCCGTATTCTGGCCGTCGCAAATGCCGACGTATTGATTGATAGCGGAAAGGCCCATAGCGACGGCGCCACTGCGATCAAATGCAGCCTTGTCAACAACGGTAACCTTCAAGTTATTCTTCTTGGCCCAATAAGCCGCCTCAACAGCCGCACCGGTGGAGGCCATGCCGCCGCCGATGATCAAGAGGTCGGTAGTAACTTCTACGGTTGGGAAATTTGCCATGGATCCACCTCCATTATTTTTTAATTGTGGGAAGGGCACTTAATCTCAAAGACGCCGGTTCGGTCATCAGAAATTCGGACTTCAGATCTGCAGAACCCTCAGCAAAGTCGCCCAGAGGTTGAGCGGAACCTTCAGGGATAGTCCGGATGGGGAACTTAAAGCGTTTCAGCGTCCCGTTTCTGAATTTGACCGTCCACATAATGTCTTCGGACCCACGAAGTGGAACCACGCTGCCGCCCAGCGGCATAAAGTCGGCGTAGCCTCTGACGTCAATCGCCTGTTGGGGGCAGATCTTGACGCAGTTATAGCATTCCCAGCACAACCATGGATCACGGTTGTAGCCTTTCATCTTCTCTTTGTCGAGCATCATCAAGTCTTGGGGACAAATGTGCATACAGGCCGTCTTGTCTTGACCTTTGCATCCATCACACTTTTCTAAGATTACATAGCTTGGCATTCGTTACCCTCCTACAGTTGTTTTAAGAACCCAAAGTTCCTTTAAGTCCCAGAACGTTCTGGAAAAATATCAACCGCTGTGTAACACCTCCTTCCAGCAACCTATAAATTTTTATATGGGACATTCCATCCCTTTATATAATAAGGTCGAGACCCATCACCAGGGTCCCTACTCCAGTTCTACTTTGGTCCTGCCAAATACGACCGCCCGCCCAATGTCAGGCTGAAGATTGTGAAAAATATACCAAACGAAACGACGTGTCAAGAAAAAAGAATCAAAAAAAACCGCGGTGAGGCGCTAAGTCTGAGACCTGCTTTGGCCCGGCTCAGTAATCCTGGGGCTATCTCTCTAATCGCCTTGGTCATGCCTGACGTCTTCCTGATTTTGTCGTTAAAACAGCAAGATAGATCCTATAAAGACAACCTTGTGCAATTCTGTACAAAGATATATTAGCCGAATTTTCATGTCAAGAAAAAAATGAAAGCATCCGCGCTTTTCGCGGCTATCGGCCCATCAGACTTGCCCGGACGCCCCTTCGTCGTCCCCATCTAACCTGATTGTACTTTAACCACCGTGAGTTGCATCTTTCATACTTAATAGCCCGGCCTGTTACCCGCGGCCGGTTGTTTTCATCGTCCAATCCTAAATTACCTGCACAAAACATTGTGTCAAAACAACGAGTTGGCTTATTAGGCGGCCAACCGTTCCCCTTTTGGTCAACAAGCCGGGCCTTTAAGCTCTTTGGAGAGTGGTCCGGTCATGGCCACAGCGGAGGGATCGAAGCTGACCGGATTAGGCTTAATACGGCAGGGGAAGAACAATAACCTGAGAGCTGATCGGCGTCATTACTAATATCCGGCCGCGCCGGTTCCGGCCGCCACTCCGGATGCCCGAGACGGGATACCCCTTTTGGAAAGGCATCATCCCGGACTCAGCCTTTTCTCGGACTGGGGCAGTGGGCTACAGCCCCGGCGTCCAGGGCAGGCAGAAACAAGTCAGATAGCTGATACTTAGTGGATTATTCGCCGCGAATCTTTTCGGCCGCTTCTTGTCTGGTCTTGCAATCCACACACAAGGTAGTCACCGGCCTGGCCTTGAGCCGGCCGATCCCGATTTCATCCCCGCAGGAATCGCAAATGCCGAAAGTGCCATTCTCAATTCGTTCCAAAGCGTCTTTGATCTTATTGATCAGTTTCCGTTCCCGGTCTCTAATCCTCAAAGTAAAATTCCGGTCCGATTCGAGGGAGGCCCGATCCGTGGGGTCCGGAAAGCTCTCTTTGCTTGTGGTCATACCCGAGAGAGTTTCTTTGGCCTCGCTCAGTAGTTCGGCTAACCGCTCCTGAAGCAAATCCTTAAAATAATCGAGAGTTTCTTTGTCCATTGCTTACTCTCCTAACCGGTGTTGGTGGTTCTTCAGTTAGAGTCTCACGTTGTCGGACTTCCCGTACGGGTGGCCGATATACCTATGTCCAGTATCCGAATGGGCTAAGTCCGGGGCGGGATACTCCGGCCGGCCGCAAAAAGGAAACCACCGTTAAGGCTAAATCGGCTCTATCCGGTTTCATCATGACTATGATTATGGTTTGACGCCTCGTCTTTCGGGTCCGCCTGATTTTTGCCCGGACCCTGGGCAGCCAACACCTGAGCCACCCCAGCTTCATCACCAGCCTGGCGAAAGGCATTCAGGGCAAACAAATACCGGCCGGCGATTAGATTCATCCGGCCCAACTGACGCCATTCTTCCGCCGAAGCCGGAGAGGACGCGCTCTGGCAGGCTTTGGAAAAAATGAAGACGTCCCCCTGATCCAGGGCCGCCCGGCGGACCTCGATGCTACCCTCAGGATGACCTGCTTTGACAAAAAAATCCAGGGCATCTGTTAAATGGCCGGCATTGAGGAAAGCCCGCCCATGCTCCACCAAGAGATCAGGAGCGGCTTTCGGATCATTGAGAATTTCTCTTTTCTTTAAACATGACGGCAGGTTGTTTGGCTTCAACCGGTTTCTCCTAAGGTGCCGGGGTTAATCTTCACCCTCGTTACGGTTATGGAGCCATTCCCCCCCGCCCATATCCAGGGAGTCGATGTTTTCTAAGGTCACCTTACCGGCGGCGATTTCCCGCAAAGCCATGACGATGTCTTTGTTCTTGCCGGCGGCCATGATGGGACTGCCCCGTTTGATCTGCTGGACCCGTTGCAGGGTCAACTGGACCAGAGAAAAGCGATTATTAACCTGGGTCAGGCAATCTTCTATTGTTACGCGTGCCATTACTGCCTCCTTGGAACTGCACTCGGGACGGGGTTTATCCGATCGGCCAAGTATCAAAAAGAATAGATACCAGAAACTCTTTCGCTAACTGTTTTCAATACAAGCTGGAATAATCGCTTGCACGACCTTGACGGGTATTCCCGGCCCACAAAAAACCAAGCACTTTTGCCTTCACAGCAAATTGTGTAGTATAGATTAGAACTCCGTCAATGTAAAGCCTTTTTTTCGGCTATCCCAATTTGGGCTGTCAAAATAATTTTTCCTGCACCATCAGACGTACGTCCCGCCGGCGCGGGTTGTCGCGCCTTTCATCCCAGGAGAGGAGGTCGGGGACTCACAAGGGCCATGTTCCCGCGCTGGATCTCATCTTTTATTTCCCCGGCGTTTCTGACCATAACGCTTCCTTTCGCGTGGGAGATTTGGTATTGTGTGCGCAAAATTGAAACTAACATAAGGAGACGTTTGGCCATGTCGTTTTGTCAACAGATCGTAATTATAGAAATATGGTTCATCCGACTAAAAAGTACGCGCTAACCCAAGATACGGCATCCAACCGGCGGCCGGTCGACTTTGGTGTTACTGGCGGCCAAATTGAACATCACAACCATGACGGTCAACCAAAAGAAAGGAACCACAACAGATGAAAGCATTAAGATTAATCGTGTTACTGTTAGCCGGTGTCCTGGTCATCGGCCCTCTCAGTCCCGCGGAGGGCCACGCCTTAGAATATTGCTGGAGTCTATCTTATCCCGGCATGACCACTCCGCCCGAAACGATCAGGGTCGGCGTTCTGGACCTCGGTAACGGGCATTATATCCTGTCCGGCCAGGCTAAAATTATTAATGTCATAAACCCCGGTCAATTCAATACGTTTATTGTATCCGGCGGTGCCGAGATGATCAACAACTCCCTAGATGTGTCCCTTCGCCTGACCACACGCGGTAAGGTTTCTCTGCTGTCCGGAGTCTCCGACTCCTTGGGGACCGTAATGATGTATATGCGCTTGAATTCCGTCACATTGAACGGAGATTACGCCAGAGTGCTTGACGCAACCAACGGACATAATCAATTAAAGGGAACTTTCTTTGACGGAATCGTCACTTCCACCCCGTGTAAGTAGCGGCCAAAATGGAGATCATCGGACCCAGGCGGTCAAAACAGAGGAAAGGAGCGAGTCAAGATGAATAAATTACGATTAATGCTTTTACTGGTATCGTGTGTCCTGGTTATCGGCTGGATTAGTCCGGCTGAGTCTTCCGCCATAGAATATTGCTGGAACCTATCTAGTCCCGTGGGGCCGGCTCAACCGGTAAGAGTCGGAGTGTTGGATCTGGGCAACGGCCACTTAATGCTGGCCGGCCAGGCTGCATTTGTCAATGCGCTAAGTGGGGATGTAATGGGCTATATGGTCAGCGGGAATGCCGAGGTAAGAAACAACGTCCTCGAGGTGTCTCTACATATGACGAGTCGCGATGACGTTTCGGCTATTCCGGGGAACCCCAACTCCATTCTGACCACCATAATCATCCACCTGCGCGTGGACCCGGCCACATTAAATGGTGACTACACCTTGATGTGCGAAGGAAGCAAGGGGGCGTATCAGCTTAAGAGTGCTACTATTTACGGAAAGGTCACCTCAGCGCCTTGCAAATAAAAGCGGCCGGAACACCGCCGACTCGATAAACCACATTTGGCTTGTATTAAAGAAGCTCTGCCATCGATGGCAGAGTTACAATCTGCGGTAAACATAATGATGGGCGGGTGAGCATTTCCCTGCCCATTTTTTTTGTATGCCAGTAATGATGTGAATTTTATGAGGTGCAAATCCTCCGCGGACCCGTCAGGGGGTACGGTTAACCGGAAGGGAATACGGTGCGGGAATAAAATATAGCAAACTCATTCTGATGAATATACTTATTAAAGTTATATATGATATAGCTATACCGTTATCATGCTCGACAATCCAATATGTTAAAAATCAAAATCAGATGGCCATAACGCTTTATTTCGCATGGGGGATTTGGTATGATGGGCGCAAAATTAAAGGTATACAAGGAGACGTTTGGCCATGTCGTTTTTTCAACAGAGCGTAATTATTGAAATATGGTTCATCCGACTAAAAAGTATTCGCTAACCCAAGATACGGCATCCACCAGGCGGCCGGCCGACATTGGCGTTACCGGTGGCCAAATGGAAAACACAACCATGACGGTCAAACAAAAGAAAGGAGCCACAACGGATGAAAGCATTAAGATTAACCGTTTTGCTGTTAGCCGGTGTCCTGGTCATCGGCCCTCTCGGCCCGGCGGAGTGTCACGCTTTGGAATATTGTTGGACGCTATCTTATCCCGGCATGACCACTCCTCCCGAGACAATCAGGGTCGGTGTTCTGGACCTGGGTAACGGGCATTATGTGTTGTCCGGCCAGGCTAAAATTATTCTGGTCATTACCCCCAATCAATACAATACATTTATTGTATCCGGCAGCGCCGAGATGATCAACAATTCCCTAGATGTGTCCCTTCGCCTGACCGGGCGCGGTAAGCTTTCTCTGCTGTACGGAGACTCCGCAGCCTTGGGGACGATAATGCTGTATATGCGGCTGAATCCCACCACATTAAACGGAGATTACGCCAGAGTGATTGACGCAACGGACGGACTTTATCAAGCAAAAGGAACTTTCTTTGACGGAACTGTCACTTCCACCCCATGTAGTAGCGGCCAAAATGGAGACCATCGGACCCAAGCGGTCAAAACAGAGGAAAGGAGCAAGTCAAGATGAAGAAATCAAGATTAATGTTTTTACTGGCATCGTGTGTCCTGGTCATCGGCTGGATTAGTCCGGCCGAGTCATCCGCCTTAGAATATTGCTGGAACTTATCTAGTTCCGTGGGGCCGGCTCGACCGGTAAGGGTCGGGGTGTTGGATCTGGGCAACGGCCATTTAACGCTGGCCGGCCAGGCTGCCTACCCTAATGCGATCACCGGCGAAATGATGTACTTTATGGCCAGCGGGAACGCCGAGGTGAGGAACAACGTCCTCGAAGTGTCTCTACATATGACGAGCCGCGATGAAATTTCCACTGTTCATGGGGACGCCAACCCTATTATGACCACCATGATCGTTCACCTGCGCGTGGACCCGGTAACATTAAACGGCGATTACACCATGATGTTCGACTCAAGCAAGGGGACGTATCAGGTTAGGAGTGCTACGATTTACGGAAAGGTCACCTCAATGCGGTGCAATTAAGACCGGCCATAACACCGCCGACTCGATAAACCACGTTTGACTGATACGACGGGGCCTGTCGGGCTTTCAGTTTGTTCAAAGCCTAACTTAATGAAAATATGGGATTAGCAAAAATGGCTGATCTTTGCCTACAAAATCTAAACCTAATAATTTCATCATGTTATGCCTACTGATTGCCGTAAGTCCGACAGGCTCCCAGGCCATCCCTTTGATTACGTTTTGGACTTTTACTGGTCGAGTAATACTTACGCCCACTACCTATTCAGTCTTCCGAACATGAAATCTCCCATCTCATTCTACTCGTGACAACACCACACCGACATGATTGCCTCATCCCAAAGGCTTTTGTCTATCGCTAAGGCAAAATGGCGGCGGGAACAAAATCTAGAAATCCGGCACTGATGAATTATTTATTTAAATTATGTATGATACGATATACCGTGTTAT
>JADFXK010000001.1:9536-51923 GCA_015233625.1 Deltaproteobacteria bacterium
AGATGATTATAACGCTTTCTTTCGCGTGAGGAATTTGGTATAGAAAAAAGCAAATTTAAAGTTAAACAAGGAGACGTTTGGCCATGTTGTCTTTTCAAGAGAGAGTAAATATCAACATCTGGTTCATCCGACTAAGAAGTACTTGCTAACACAGGATTCGGTATCCCACAGGCGGCCGGCCGACATTGGTGTTACCGGCGGCCAAATTGAACATCATAACCATGACGGTCAAACACAAGAAAGGAGCAACAACGAATGAAAGCATTAAGATTAATTGTTTTATTGTTAGCCGGTGTCCTGGTCATCGGTCCTCTCGGCCTGGCGGAGTGTTCCGCCCTTGAGTATTGCTGGAACCTTTCTTATCCCGGGATGATAACTCCTCCCGAGTCCATCAGAGTCGGCGTACTGGACATAGGCAACGGCCATTATGTCTTAGCCGGCTCGGCTAAAATTATAAGTGTTATCGACGGTAAATACAATACATTTGTCGTTAATGGAAACGCCGAGATGGTAGATAACGTCTTGGAAGTGTCGCTTCATATGGCCAGTCGCAATAAAATTTCACTTCTTCCCGGCGACTCAGACGGCTTGGGCTCCATAATGATTTTTATGAGGTTAAACCCGGTTACTCTAAGTGGAGATTATGCCAGGACACTTGATGGGACAAACGGACCTTTACAATTAAAGGGAACTTTTTTTGACGGAACCGTCACCTCCGGGCCTTGCAAATAGGCGCCAGACGGTCAAATAAAAGAAAGGAATAATAACAAATGAAAAAATCAAGATTATTTGTTTTGTTGTTAGTCAGTGTCCTGGTCATCGGTCATATGGCCGCGGCCGAGTGTTCCGCCCTTGAATATTGTTGGAACCTTGCTGCTCCGGGAAAAACGGTTCCGGCCTCATTGCAAAACGTTATGGCGGCGTCAATTCAGTCGATAAAAGTGGGAGTGTTGGATATTGGCAATGGCCATTTTATGTTGGCCGGCCTGACCACTCTCAACAATATATTTAGTCGGAATGAATGGACCGGTTATGTCACCAATGGAAACGCTGAGTTAAGAAACAACGTTTTGGAGGTGTCGCTTCATATGTCCAGCCGCGATAATATAGCCGTAATTCCCGGAGATGCCTCAACGGCCATCATGACGATGGTGATTCATATGCGGTTAGACCCAGTCACTTTAAGTGGCGATTATTCGATGATGTTTGATGGGGCAAAAGGAACTATCCAGTTTAAAGGAGCTGGGGTGAATGGAAAAGTCACCTCCGTATCTTGTAACTAGGCAGACAGCGGATATGCGGCTTACCCGGCAGATGACATTGATTTGATTCACCCCCGATGAGGTGGAAGCGGCTAAGGTGCGGATAAACAGGGCCAGGGAGCGGCGGAAAATCAAGTTGGAGCAAAAGTAAAGACCGACCCTAGATGACCGCCTGGATGAAGGAAGGCGTTTAGGGCGGGGCTGAATAAAAAAAGAAGGAACATCTTCACGCCCTTCTTTCATTATTCGGATTGGAGACCTTGAAATCCACCAAACTTTGCGGGCCAGGTCGACGGGCGGAAATCTGCAAACGATGGCCGACTTGCAATTTCCCGTAAACGAACGATGGGCGGGTGAGCATTTTCCCGCCCATTTTTTATTGTTGGCCGGGCATGGCGTAAATTAAACCCTAAAAAGAAAAAAGGACTTGAGGCTTTCACCTAAGTCCTTGTTTTCTGTGGTGCCGAGGGACGGAATTGAACCGCCGACACGGGGATTTTCAGTCCCCTGCTCTACCGACTGAGCTACCTCGGCCTGGAATTGCGTATACCCTAACGCCTGGATGATGTCAAGCATTTTTTCAGAACTTGAGGCAAGGGATTTCGTGGCCTAAGGATATGAGGACGAACCTGAACCAATTGGGGCAATTCCACCTGCGATGTTTCTCTGTTTATTCTAACCTTAGTTCGGTGATTTCACTAGGCGATTAAGAGAATGTGGTTGACGGACCATGATTTAATCCGTAGATTGCGCCGAGTTACTCAGATTAAAAAAGACAAATGACCGCACGCGTTTGTGGGCCTCATCCATCTGCGTTCATCTGCGAAATCTGCGGATAAATTTCTGTGTCCCAATTAATAAAACTCGTCGACCTCTGTCTATTCTAATCACACTTATCGACCCGGAGCCTGGATTGATTATGTCTCCAGGTGGATGGGATTGTTTTTTTCGGGATCATTACATAAGCTCGGTGTTCAAGACAATCGGGCCGGCTGGATAGAAGGAGCGGATTCATGCCTGATGACCGGATTCCCCAAATCGGGGTTGTTTTTCCTCGGACTGATGCCTTAACCAAGGTGCGCGGGGAGGAAAGATTCGCGGCCGACTATTATGGTCGGGATCTTGTTTGGGCCGGGGTAAAGCGGGCCGGGATACCCCACGCCCGGCTAAAGTCATTGGATGTCGATCAGGCCCGGCAGGTCCCCGGCGTGATCGCCGTCTTAACTCATCGGGATATCCCAGGGGAGAACCGACAGGGAGTAGTCCGCAAAGATCAGCCGGTCTTGGTCGACGACAAAGTCCGCCATGCCGGTGACGCCCTGGCCCTGGTGCTGGCTGAATCCAAGTCGGCTTTGGCCGCGGCTCTGAAGTGCATCATGTGTGAACTTGAACCCCTCCCCGGTGTGTTTGATCCGGAGCAGGCCCTGGCTGACGGCGCACCTCTGGTCCACGAAGATAATCCGGAAGGCAACATCTTGCTCAAAGCGGAGGTCAAGACCGGAGGGGACGAATCAGTCTGGGATGAATGTGCCGCCGTGATCGAAGCCTGTTTTGAGACCCCGCATCAGGAGCACTGCTTTCTGGAAACCGAATCCGGATGGGCCAAGGTCGAACCGGACGGGAAGATCGTGATTGTGGCCTCTACCCAAGCGCCTTTTCGGGACCGCACTGAGGTGGCCCCGGTACTGGGCCAAGACCCCACCAGCATCCGAGTCATTGCCCCATACACCGGTGGCGCTTTTGGCGGCAAAGATGGGATCACCGTCCAGAGTTTGCTGGGTCTGGCCGCCTTGCACGCCCAAGGCCGACCGGTCAAGATGTGGTGGGACCGGGAGGAGAGCTTCGTGGCCGGGACAAAGCGTCATCCGGCTCGGATGTACTATCGGTTAGGGGCCAAAACCGATGGGACCCTGCACGCCATAGATGTCCGGCTATACTTGGACACCGGGCCCTATGATCATTTGGGTGGGGCGGTTATGACTCAGGCCGTGGAACATAGCGGTGGGCCATACCGGATTCCCCACGCCCGATTAAGAGGCTGGTCTGTCTATACGAACAATCCCATAGGCGGAGCTTTTCGAGGCTTTGGAGTGGTTCAGGTGACGGCCGCCATGGAACAGATGATGGATTTACTGGCCGTCAAACTGGGCCTGGACCCGGTGCAACTCCGGTTGAAGAACGCAGTCCGCTGCGGGGACAAGAATTGTGTTGGCGTGACCCTGACCGGCTCGGCCGGGCTGGAAGAGTGCCTGGAAAAAATGGCCAGGCATCCCTACTGGCAAAACCGGCAGATCTGGATCCAAGCCGCCGGTTCATTAAAACGCCGGGGGGTGGGCCTGGCCGCAGTGATGCACGCCATGGGTTATGGTACTGTTGTGCCCGACGTAGCCAACGCCCAGGTGGAACTCACCCTCGAAGGTAAAATCCGAGTTTATTCCGGGGTGGTGGATATGGGTCAAGGCAATGCCGCCACCAACCTCCAGATCGCCGGCAGCATCCTGGGCCAGGCCCCGGGCCAAATGGAACTGGTCCAGCCCGATACCGACCGAACATTGCCTTCCGGATCAGCCTCGGCCAGCCGATGTACTTACACTTTCGGGAACGCCCTAATTGGGGCCGCCCAGGCGCTGAAGGAAAGAATCCTGCAACGAGCCTCCGACTTACTCATGGCCGCCGGACCCGACGAACTGGTCCTGGTCTCGGGATTGGTCAGGCGGGTGACCACCGGACAAGACATCCCCCTGGCCGTCCTGGCTAAATGGTTGACCGACACTGAGCGCATCGCGGTTTATCGTTTCCGCGCCCCGGTGGCCCAAGAACGGCCGGCCAAGGACGAGCAGGTCAGACTGCACGGACTACCTCACTGCATCTTCTCCTATGGGGCTCACCTGGCCATGGTCGAAGTGGACGAATTGACCGGGGCGGTGGAGGTCCAAGGCTACCTGGCCATCACCGACAGCGGCCGGGTCCTCAACCCTCAGACCTACGAGCAGCAGATCCACGGAGGGATTGTCCAGGGCCTGGGTTATGCCCTAAGCGAAGACTTCCGGGTGGCGGACGGTCGAATTCAGACGTCCGACCTGGCTACTTATATCATCCCGACGGCCATGGATGTGCCGGAGATGTTGTCCATCCCGGTGGAGATCAACGAACCGACCGGTCCTTTCGGCCTGAAAGGGGTGGGTGAGGTGGCCATGAATGGTCCGCTGCCGGCGGTCGCCAATGCCGTGGCCGCGGCCTGCGGCGGGAGATGCTTTAGTTTTCCGCTGACCTCAGAACGGGTTCTCCAAGTCATGACCTTTGAATCATAGTAAAAAAAGTACAAACAACCGCGACCCCTGGCTATAATCTAAAGGCAACGATTCCCTTACTTTTGATGAGCAGATTGATGAAACAAGAACATTGATAGTTGCAGATTTTCATATATTAAAGCACGAACCATGCCGGGAAAAACCTTAATTGGGGAAGTGTGGTATAAAAAATAAGAAGGTAAATAATAAAGATCACCAAAAGTAATGGAGTCCATATGGGAGCAGAAAAAGTATTAGACACAAAAGCAGTTGCTGAAGCTTCAATTTTACCTCAGGGCAAAGGGAGTAGAGTAGACTTAAAAACGAATGAAGCACTCTGCAAAATGTATTTAGATCTGTGGTTGCATCAAAATAGTTTGATGTGGGGTAGGTTACACGTTTTGTGGTTAGTTCAGGTGGGTTTTTTAAGCCTATCTTCCTACCTATATGCTACTGATCTGACGTTGCACCTATCATTTCTTGCAAAATTTGCATCCTTGCTTTGTGCACTAACAACTGCCGGGCTGGGATATGTCATGTATAATGATAAGAAATTAAGAGACATCTATAGGGCTGGAGTAGAGGATTGTGGACTGGGTCTTTATCCGGCTTCCATGAAGCGACAATCGATTGTTCGGGATAAACGTTCACTTAATGGTGAAAAACTTTTTTACATCGCAATCTTCGTGGTGTTTGTCTTTATCGACCTATACACAGCTTGGATCTTTAGTATGAGGCCCGCAACAAGAACTATGCCTGGAAAAACCGAAGCTGGAGTAGTATATATAATTCTCGCAAGAAATCAAACATTAGTAATACAGAGAACTACAAGTCATAATCCATTATGAAGGTACGTTCATCATCACTCACGAACCACCTTCATGAATCAAGGCAGGTGAGAGGTAACCGTTGAAAATCAATTTTATCTTAAATGGTCGAGAAATCGAACTGACGGCCCCGTCCGATGTCCGGGTGGTGGATCTGTTGCGGGAAGAACTCGAACTGACCGGGACCAAAGAATCGTGCGGTTCAGGCGAATGCGGATCTTGCACTATCCTGGTGGATGGCCAGAGCCGCCTGTCTTGCCTGATGCTGGCCGCCCAACTCCAGGGCCGGGAAGTGACCACGATCGAAGGGTTGGCCGATGACGCTGGACGGCATCCGGTCCAGGAGGCTTTTGTCCAGGCCGGGGCGGTCCAATGCGGTTTCTGTACTCCCGGAATGGTCCTGGCCGCGGTTGATTTGCTGGATCGCCGGCCCGATCCTTCCCGCTCGGAGATAAGAGAAGGACTTAGTGGCAACTTGTGCCGCTGCACCGGTTACCAGAAGATTGTCGATGCGGTGGAAATGGCTGTCCATCGAGAGGAAGGTTAGCCCATGCGAGAGGTTTTTTTGCCTCGGACGTTGGATGAATTGTGGGACCTGCTCCGCCGCCGGCCCGAGGCCGTCATCTATGCCGGGGGGACGGATGTGCTGGTCAAGCTCCGGGCCGGATTGATCGCCGCGTCGAGCCTGATCTGCCTGGAGCGGATTGAAGATTTACAAGGCGTCCGGGATCAGGGGGATGAAGTTTACATCGGGGCGGCGACGACCCATCGGACCTTACTGGCCGATCCCGTTATCCAGGAGCATTTTCCCATTTTGATCCAGGCGCTGAGCGTCCTGGGCTCCCCACCCGTCCGCAACATGGGGACGATTGGCGGCAACGTGGTGACAGCCTCTCCGGCCGGGGATACCTTACCGCCGCTCTATGTCCTGGACGCGGAGGTAGAGGTGCGATGGAGCGACGGCGCTAAACGATTGCCTCTGAGCCAATTTATCCTGGGGCCGGGAAAGACAAGTCTGGGACCGGGCCAATTGTTGGCCGGTGTCTGGCTGAGAAAATCGGCTGATTATAACGTGCATCACTTCGAAAAGGTTGGCCAAAGAAAAGCCCTGGCCATCGCCGTGGTCAGCCTGGCGGCTCTCCTGAAGGTGTCCGATTCCGGCCGGATTGACCAGGTCAGGCTGGCCTGGGGTAGTGTCGGGCCGACGGTCATGAGATCGGGAGAGGTGGAGAGCGCCCTGGAGGGCCGGGTAATCTCCCGGGAGACCCTGGACCAGGCCGCGGCTCTGGCGCAGACCGCCGTATCGCCCATCGACGATATCCGAGCCAGCGGGGCTTATCGTCGCACCGTAGCCGGAAACCTGCTGCTGAGATTGATCAACTACGCTCGTTAAAGACCATGACCGGCAGGGCAGTTAACCAGGCAGCCGGAACACAAAGATACCTTCACAGAGACAGGACGGGGCCAATATGCCGGACGAGGACAAACTGTTCACCAAGGAATTTCTGGCGATAGATGGAGTTATTTTTATAGCCTTCAGCAGCTTGGCGATATTTTATGGGTTCGAACGGTTTCTGGCCACCTTGCCCATCGCCCCCAAGTGGTTTGGTCTAATAATCGGTCTATTTGCCCTGGCCACCGTGATCATCCGGCCGGTGATCAGCCCGTTCTTTCATCCCGGCAATGCCAAGAAATGGATGACCTATGGTATTGTTGCGGTCATCATCTCATTATTATTATACCAGTTTGCCGACAACTGGTGGACGATGTCTCTGATTCGGGTGTTTCACGGGGCTGGCCATTCGGTCTTATGCTCCGCCGGCACCACCTTGATTGTTGGTTTTATCCCGGAGAAGAGGAGCGGCCAGGCCTTCGGGATCATTACCGCGCTGACGCTGGTGCCGTACGGAATCATTCCTCCGCTGGCCGGGATGGTGACCGGGTCTACCGGCGGCTTCCTACGTTTGATGAATTACTCGGCTATAATTTCACTCCTGGCCTTTCCTTTGGTGGCCCTGATCAGGGGCGAGGCAGCGGGCGGAGAAGACCGGCGGAGCGACCGGATGAAGTGGCCGGAGATTGCGGATGCATTGAAGGGTCGAAATGTTATCCTGTTGCAGTTAATTTGTCTATTGGTCTGGACGGCTTATGCGCCCGTCTTTTTTCTCATTGATGGTTATGCTAAAAAAATTGGTGTGATGGATACCGGCTGGTTTTTCACCGCCTCAGTCTTCACCGAGATATTAGTCCGCCTGGTGGCCGGAAAATTTTTTGACAGAATAAGCAAGGTCATTACGTTGGCCGGATCTGCGGCCTGGCTCACCTTGGGCTACCTGGCTTTAGCTAATTGCTCGACCGCGGCGGGGCTTTATTCTCTGGGCGCCTTCCTGGGCCTGGGATGGGGGGCAGCCATGCCGGTGATAACCGGCCTGATGTTCGACATCTCGTCCTCCAGGCACAGGCCCCTATTGACCAATTTGCTTTTCGTGATGTACCAGGGCGGCTTTCTACTGGGTCCGCTGATTGGCGCCTATGTCTTGAACAACCAGGGGTATCGCGCCCTCTTTTATGTGTGCGGGGCGTTGACGGCCATTACCGTAGTTTTGACACCCTTTATTCGCACCCACTCCAAGGCGGGTCAAGCCGGACTATCAAATGTCTGAGACTGAGTATTAGTTACCGGTGACTCCAATATGTTCCTCAGGGAGGCTCATGAAAAGATTTTTGAGTGGCCGACCAGACCGGAGGAGGGGCCTGGTCAGCCGTGGTGCAGGGATAAGAAAGAACGGGAAGGGTGGGACGATGATCAAAAGATTAAATCGCCATAGCCTCGTTGGAAAGGTTGCGGCGGTTTAAAGGATCGCCTCCGGGTGGATTATTTACTGTACTTGTCAATCCACTCCTCGGTCAGAGACTTGCCTGTCTTGGGATGATCCTTCTTTTTGGCCAGGTGATGCTCCTTGCGTTTCTCCAGTTGAGCTTGTTGTTCCGGAGTCAGAACCTTCATAATCTGGGCCTTCACTTGAGCCCGATTGATGACCAGATCCTCACGTGCCGCACTCAATGGCTTATAAGCGGCTCGCATGGCAGCTTCGGTGGCATTGGGAGCCTTAACCGCGGTGCGGAAGTTCTCTTTGGCCGTTTTCAGGCCGGCCCACAATTTCTGACTCTGAGCTTTATTGGATTTTAGGATGGTGGCGATGGAATGTTTCTGAGCATCGGTCAGATCGAGTTTCGTCACCCAGCCCAGAATTCCGCATGAACGCTTGTGGTGAGATCCGCCATAGGCGATGGCTCCAGAAACTACGCCAACCAAGACAAAGACCAGCACGAAGGAAACGATTAATGTTTTTTTCATGATTGCATTCCTTTCTTTTAAGTAAAAACAAGGTCTTGAATACCTAACTTAGTCAAGGTCAAGACCGGTTGCTTGCCCTTGCAAGTATAGTCGTCGGTTCATGCTAAAAGGTTACTCGAAAAAAAAATAAAACAGCCGGGAACCTTCTCGACGATTTCAACAGATTGCTCACCCCCGCGACCCGGCCACAATACCAGATCAACTCACGGTGTTTAACCAGGACTGCCGCTCTTCCCAGGAATGGCTATAGTCTTTATGACTTGGGTGGAAACGTTTGGGGGTGGTTGCGGAACCGGGACGATAGTGGTTGGGATGGTAAGCGGGGCTGCCGGTGGAGATACCCGGATGAATTCGGTGTGGCCCTAATCCGGCCATAGTCCCAAGGCCGGGAAACACCGTCTCCTGCTAACGGACGAATTTCGACGCAGGCGAGACCTGCGCCGGAGTTGTTATTCAGCCACTGGGAAATTGATCTCATTCAATGTTGCTTTGATCTTATCCAAAGAAGCCGGGGCGTCCCACTCCACGGTGACGGTTTTCGTTCCAGGGTCACCCTCCACCTTGGCCACACCAGGCATCTCACTCAATTCCCGCTTGATACTCATCACGCAATGACCACAGTTGATTTTGGGGATGGAAAATGTTTTTGACTCCATGGTTTTCTCCTGTTAATTAGTTGCTGGTTCCTGATTGCTCGGGGCTCGGTGCCGGTTGCCGGTTATTTGTTCAATACGCTGGAATTTATGAACAACCTTAAACAAGCAATCAGCATCAAGCAAATACTTTATGGCCTGATTTCCTCAAATTCCTCTTTTAAAGACATGGTCAAGCTGAACACTCCGCTTTCAATCTTCCGGGTCAGGTTAGGAAAAATCTTTCGAAACACCTTCATCATCTTGGTGTTCTCAGCCAACACATCGGCGACCAGGGTCACTATTCCCTTGTCCTTAGCAATGGTGGCCAGGTATTTCAGCAGGAAGGTGCCTAACCCGAATCCCTGCCAGGTGTCATGAATGGCAAATGACACCTCGGCCGCATTGGACTCGAGGTCGAGATGATACAGGGCTACGGCGATGATCTCCGGATAGCCCCGGTATTCAGTAATCCCGACAATGGTCATTTCCTGGTGATAATCAATGTTGACCAGGTGTTGCATCCGGCTGTGGGGGGCTTCCCTGACCACGTGGAAGTACCGGAGATAGATGGCTTCGTCAGACATGGTATAAAAAAGATCCCGAAGCATGGTTTCATCCACCGGCTTAATCGGTCGGAAAAAAACGGGCACCCCATTTTTAAAACTCCTGGTGATTTCCCACTGTTCTGGATAATTATCGACTAAGGAAGGGGGAAGTTGATCGGCAAAAATATAATGCTGTTTCTTGGCTGCCAGCATTAATCGTTGTCTGAAACGGGGATGGGCAATATTTATCAACTGCAGCGAGCGCTCAAAGATGGTCCGGCCGAACAAATAAGCTGTGCCGTATTCAGTAACCACGTAATGGATATCACTGCGCGGCACGGCCACCCCACTCCCCTCTTTCAGTTTAGGCACGATCCTGGATACGGTTCCATTCCTGGCTGTGGACGGCAGGGCGATAATGGCCCGCCCGTTCTTGGCCTTACTGCCGCCATCGGTGAAGTCCAGGGTGCCGCCGACACCAGAAAAAAATTTGTGCCCAATGGAGTCAACGCACACCTGGCCGGTAAGGTCGACTTGCAAGGCAGAATTGATGGCCACCATGTTATCATTCAGGCTGATCACATGGGGGTCGCAGACATAGTCGGAGGGGAGGAATTCCAGCATGGGGTTGTTGTCCACAAACTTGTAGAGCCATTCGTCGCCCATGCACATGCAAGCCACCATTTTGCCTGGGTGTAAGGTCTTCTTCCGGTTAGTGATCACCCCGGCCTCAGCCAGCTCGGCGATGCCGGTGGTAAAGAACTCCGTATGAATCCCCAGGTCTTTCTTGTCCCGGAGAAAGGCCAGGGCCGTATTGGGCACGGTCCCGTAGCCGACTTCAATGGTGTCTCCATCTCTAACCAACTGGCTCAGATGACGCCCAATCCGTTGGGTAATGACATCCGGCTCCTTGCTCACCACGGTGATTAAAGGGTGATTGCCCTTGACCAGGAAATCGATCTGATCGACGTGAAGGAAGCTGTCCCCCAGAGTCCGCGGCATATTGGGATTTACTTCGGCCACGATAATCTTGGCGCTTTCTGCCGCCGCTTTAGACACATCCACTGAAATGCCCAGAGAACAGAATCCGTGATGGTCCGGCGGCGAGACCTGAATCAGGGCCATGTCAAGTCGAATAATGCCTTGCTTGAACAGGGCCGGGACATCGGATGACCGGACCGGAATGTAGTCGGCTCGTCCTTCCGCCACCGCCTCCCGAGCCTGGGGTCCAATAAAGAAGGTCTTCAGCCGCAGGCACTCTACATATTCTTTTCGGGCATATGGCGAGTCTCCTAAATTGGCGACATGATAAACACAGGTATCTACCAGATCGCGGCCGATTTTTTCTAAATGGCTGGTCAGGGTCTGAGGTTCCGCGCACCCGGTGTGAATGAAAAGTTATCTCCGTTCTTGATCTTTCTTAAAGCATTCTCGGCGGTGGAGACTTTATCCGCATACCTTGCTTCCCAATTCATATCGTCTACCTTAGTCGCCTATCACGTCGGCCGGTTACTGATTACAAGTTCAACTGGTTATTGGAGTTGATCCGCCGGTTGCCTCCGATACGCAACACGTAATTTGAAACCCCTAACACGTAAGACAATTCACGACCAAGACCGTCAATACAAACCACCACCCTGGCCTTTCCTGCGGAACAAGACCAGGCCCAGCAGGATGCCGGCCAAAGCCACCCCGCCGACAGAAACCAGCCAATGGAGTTGGCTATCGAGATCGATCTTTTCCTTTTGATTTTGCATCGCGCCCAACTCCGCCTCTTGGCGCTTAACGACGGTGTCGATTTCTTTTTGTTGCTGACTTAACTTGGCGTAGCTTGACCTTACTTGTTCCATTTTTTGAATGCCCTGGTTCAAGGTCTCCAATTCTTTTCTCTGATCCTGGATATCTTTTTCAAACTTAGATATGTCACTAGTTAATTTAGTATTTTGCTGTTTCAGGGTACTTACTTCGTTGGTCAGGCTAGTGTTTCGATCTTTAACGCTTTTATAGCGATAGATCTTAGGCAAGTCGGGGCTCAGAAACTTTCTTAGGATCCAGCCTTGTTGCTCTTCTCTGGGTCCATACTTCACCTTGGCCCAATTTCCATCTTCATCTAATAACTCCACCTCTTGATAAGATTTAAGATAACCAACAATTTTGGCATCGGCGCCTGTCCCTGTCTTGACCGCCACCTCAAAATCGTCAATGACATAAGTTGGACCGGCCATCGCCGAGACGGGAGATAGCAGCACAATAAGCCATAATAATATTACTATGTTACCCATTTTTTCCTCTCTTGGGGATGGTTCAGGTCACTCTTCATGTGATCTACTCTTAAATATTCGACAATGACTTTAACAGACTAGTGCCTAAAAGGTCAACAGGTCATCGTTTTAATGTTGACCCAATGGTCATTTTTTGTTAGGAAAAATAGTAACCATCCATACCTGGTTGCCCGGCAACGCCTGATCCCGATATACTGGACCGGGCCATCCGACGGATATACCTGGCTAACAAACTAAAATAATTAATATCTTCGAGGCAAATCATGGACCGAATCTTAGCTTTGATCAATCAAGCGCGCGACCTGGACTGGATGCAAACTATTCAAAACCCCTATGTCATCGCTGCAATAGTGGTCCTTTTGGCCTTGAGCTTCTGGCGCAAAGCTTATGCGGCCGTAGCCGTCATTATAGTGGTAGTCGCCTTTATTCCGTTGAGTTATTATACGCTGCCTAAAGGGGAAGAGGAGATCGATGTCGCCAAAGTGGCCATCTTTGCCGGCGGCTCGGCAATCTTGGGTGGGATTTTAATTTATTTTGGGTTCGTCAAAGGCAAGTAAACCTGCCCCCGGGGACAATGAGTTCATGATCACCAAAATGTGCCCAAGATGAAATGTACTATTCCTTAGGTCTGGACGAGACCGGGTCGGGCATCAATATTTGGTACGCGATAATAATTTGGTACGCGATAAGATGTCGGCATTCATCTAAAGAAAGGATGTTTGATATTCTATTCGCCGCAGAGACCGGGGGCTGAAATGAGATAACTTGCAGTTACCACTCCCCTTGCTGAGCGCTGAAAACTGCTCGCTCATAATATTTGTTGGAGAAGTCAAAAGGAGGCTCCCATGGCCGACCAAACCCCACCATCCATCGGTTCCGGACAATCCGAAGTATATGTCGAATCCAAGGAAATGAAGATCGGAACCGGCGTCACAGCCCGGATTCAAAAATCGGAAACATTTTACCAACTGATGGGAACTGAAGATGATGTGGTAGTCTTAAGCCTCCTGATAAAAGACACGCCATCCAAAATCATCGAAAAGGTGCCCTTTGACGAATTCGAGAAACGATTCAGCCGTGTGGAAAATTATTTTAAGGATAAGTCTAAAGAGGTAAATGTGAAGTTGACTCGCCATTTATCCATGGGGGAGCAACATCTGGAAAAGCAAGAATATTACAGCGCCGAATACGAGTTTGACAGCGCCCTCAAGATGGACCAAAGGAATCTGCGGGCTAATTTGGGCAAGAGTCAGACTCGGGCCGCCTTGGGCGATGAACAGGGCGCGGTTGAAATCCTAAAAAAAATGGCGGACTTCGATGACCTGTACCAGATAGAAAACAAACATGTATTTAACAAATACGGCATGCAACTCCGGCATCACAAACTGTATGATGACTCTGTTCAAAGCTATGTCAAGGCCCTCAAGTGCGACTCAGGTGACGAACACCTATACTATAACCTGGCCCGGGCCCTATATGAGAAGGGTGATCAAGAAAAAGCTTGCCGCGTATTAAAAAACGCCATCAGGTTGAACCCCGACTTCAAAGATGGTGAAACATTACTTGCCTACTATGAAAAGCATCCGCCCCAGACTTAAAAACAAGAGTCCCCGCCTGCTTGACGCATCCCTAAGCCATCGGTGGTCTGCTTACAGCACTCGGCAAAACCAGAATAGCCTGTGGTCGGTAGTCTCGACTTAACCTGGAATAAGACGGATGGAACGTCCTATCTTGTTGCTCTCGGCCAACATCGCCGGATAGTTCCTTACCCTGGGACCCAGATGATATTCAATGAAGGACTGACCGCTTGACGTCGGACTTAGCCATCTCGTTTCGTATGGTCATCTGGATCGGGCTGGCCGCGGGCCTGGGCCTGTGGTGGTCCCACCGGAGCCGAGAAGGCGAGGACCTGACCCCTTGGGCCATTGTCGTCCTTTACTGGTTGGCCCTGATGGTCTTGTTTTGGCCGGCGATAGTCTCTGACCGGTGTTTGGTCCCGGCGGACATCCTATTTCAGAATTATCCCTGGAAGGCTTTCTATCCAGGTGTCACACCCCATAATCCCCTCCTGACCGATCCGCTGGAAAGCGTTTACCCCTGGTGGCGGTCCTGGCTCAAAGCGGTCCACGAAGGAACCTGGCCTTTATGGAACCCGGCGGCCTACTGCGGATCTCCGCTTTTGGCCAATCTGATCTCCGCCTCTCTCCATCCCATCAACCTGTTGCTTCTCATCCTGCCCATCGAACAGGCCGGCACGCTGTTCCCCTTCTTGCGTTTGCTGGCGGCCGCAGGAGGTACCTATGCCTTGTTGCGCGCCTTTCGGCTTCCCTCGGCCAGCGCCTTCTTAGGCGGGCTGTTGTATGCTTTTTGCGGTGTGCATATCGTCTGGTTGTCCAACTATCCCAGTGTCAACGTCACCGCCCTGATGCCTTGGATTTTTCTCAGCCTGGACCGGCTGGCCCGCGGAGGGCGCCCCGGCTGGGCCCTGGGTCTAACCCTATTTTCAGCCCTGCAGTTCTTGGGGGGGCACCCGGAGTCATCCTTCCATTTATACCTGGCCGCTCTGCCGTTTTTCATTTGGCGTCTCTTCGTGGAACGGCAGAGAGGGATCGGTTACCTGGTCCTGGTCGGCCGAATCGCCCTGGTGAGCGGCGCCGGTCTGGTCGCGGTGGCTTTAGTCGCGTTTCAATTGTACCCTTTTATGGAATACCTGCCTCTGACCTCCCGGTATCAAGAAATCGCGGCCAGCGGTAAAAACATGTTTCAACACTTAGACTTCGGCGTCTGCCTCCGGCAAATCTCCGGCACGCTCATCTCTCCGGACTTCTACGGGAATCCGGTGCACGGAAACTACTGGGGCTTCGGCAACTATACGGAACAGAATACCCATCTGACCATCATCGGGCTGATTTTGGCGGCCCTGACTCTAATCCGAAGCCGCACCCACCGGGGACTAAAGCGATTTCTGCTCTTACTGGCCTTGTTTTCTTTCCTGGTGGCGGTGCGGACGCCGGGGTTGTTTGATTTGCTCGCCCATCTACCGTTGTTTAAGGAAGCCAGCAACCATCGGCTGATCTTTGTCTTCTCCTTCTGCTGCTCTCTACTGGCCGCCCTGGCCGCGGCCGACTATCAGGCTGGGCCGGAAGAATCCATCAAGACACCGGTTCTGACGGCCATAGGGCTGGTGATTGTGGCCGGACTCCTTCATTTCTTTTCCTCAGATGGGTTGACCGAACTCCAATTGCATTACCGGCTGACCCATTTGGCGATGTTCCTGGCCTTCTTGGTGCCGGCTGTTTGCCTGACCGCGTATGGCGGCAGCCGGCGGAGACTGGGCCGCAGACTACCCTGGATCGCGGCCGGACTGGTGGTGCTGGAGGTGATGGCCTGGGGTTCGGATTATAATACCTTCGTGAATCGGGCTCTGATCTATCCACCCACCCCCATGACCGATTTTATCACTTCTCGGCCGGGCCGTTTCCGGGTGGTCGGATACAAAGGTTGCCTCAGACGCGGGGCGGAGCAAGTCTACGGGTACGATAGCATTATCAGTATGGACCCGATGAAACCTGCGGCATATGAACGGGTGCTGGCGGCTGTCAACGGCCGATACCAGGCAGTGTTTACACCGGAAGTGGCCGCAGTGGATTCGCCCGGGGTAGATTTCTTACATGTTAAATATGTCGCCGTCGGGCCCGACGTAAGTACACAGGAGTTCTCATCAGAACGATTCAGATTGGCCTACACGGGGGTTGATGGGAAGGTATATGAAAATCGACAGGCCCTTCCGAGGGCTTTTTGGGTTGAAGAAGTTTTGATTGCTCCATCCGGGGCGAGCGCTTTTGGGCTGGCCGACATCCATCGTCATGAACTCAACCGGGTGGTAGTCATAGAAGCCCCGGTAGATGCCGGGTTTAACTCCGCCAGGTTTGCGGCGGCCAAAAATCCAACCGTGGTTGTAGTCGAGAAAAAACAGAACAGTTTCCGTGTGCGAGTCCACACTACGGCCTCCGGCTGCCTGGTCCTGAGCGAGGTACTTCTTCCCGGTTGGCATGTCCGGTTGGATGGCCAAGAATCCCGGATCAACCGGGCCAATGGTGCCTTTATGGCCGTGTTCGTGCCGGCCGGAGTGAACCAGATGGAGTTTTACTATGCGCCGAAGTCTTTCCAGGTCGGACTCATCATCTCCGGGGCCGGATTGTTCGTCGTGTTCTTGGCCCTGGCCGGATGGATCAGGTGGCGGTTCAAGCGCTCCACAAAATGAGAATTGCTGGCCGATAGAAATCCAGATTGCTACTTGACTCTGTTTGTGTTAATCTTAAAATATTCATCTTGTTTCGCGACAGCCTCAAAAACCACTTAAAAAGGGGAAAAAATGAACGGGAACAAAGAAAAAGTCAAGTTCACCTATGTGGCGCCGCATCACCTTAGGGACTGCTATGTTAATGGAGCCTGGGGAGAAGTCACCGGACGAGACGAGATAGTCATGCACTTTTACTCCGAGAGACAACCTCTACCGAAATCAAGTGCCTATACCTTTGACGAGACCGGAAACGTCACCGATTACGAAGAAGAACCGGGCGGAGATACTGTTCGGCTCATTCAGGCGTCTCTGGTCATGGATCTGGAAACGGCCCGGGCCATAAACCAGTGGTTGGCCGATAGAATTGATGCTCTGACGGTTCCGGAAGAAGGGGAATAGTCTACTACCAATTAAATACCAAGATGATCTACCTCAGGCAATCCGGCGCTGACCCGGCCAGAGACTTCTAGACACAAATAAAGCGCTCATCGGCCGCGGTCAATTTTTCCCAGCCGGTCTCGGTGACTAAAATAGTGTTCTCAAAACCCACCGCACCATGTTCAGGGAAGACCATTTTTAGTTCCAGGGCAAAAGTCATCCCAGGTTCCAACGCATACCTATGCCCTGGGGCCAAAAATGGTAACTCACCGATTTCGAGTCCGATGCCGTGCCCGATAAACTTGATCCGATAACCGTCCACACCCAGAAAGTTCTCCTGATACCCCAACCTGGCCGCCAGGTCTAGACCGAAATGATAGAATTCCTCACAAACCACGCCGGGCTTGACTCGCTCCAGCAGGTCTGTCTCAATCTCTTGCAAGGCCTGGTAGGCCTCCCGGATTTGAGCCGGAGGTGAGCCGATGGCAAACATACGGGTTTGGTCCACCTGGTATCCGTCCAGGCAGATGCCGAAGTCGACCAACACCGCCTCTCCTTCGACGATGGGCTTAAGACTGGATCCGGCGGGAAAAGCCGGGGACAAACCGCATCCGGCAAAGGGCGCATCCAGCCCGCCGATTTCCGCCCCACACCGCCCGCTGACCACGTGCCAGGTGTGCATTTCGTTGTTGAATCCCCGAGCCCGGATCATGTTCTGGTGGCCCAGCGACATGGCCAGGCTGGTCATGCCGGCCGCCACATCCATCTCTGTCCGCCCTGGTATCAGTAGTCCGGGAATAGATCGGTAGACCTGCGCCGCGACCTGTCCGGCGCGGGCCATGCTGGATAGCTCATGGGGCGATTTGATTTTTCTGACCTGTCTAATCACCGGCCAGGCATCAAAGAACGGGATGCCGGGGAAGAGACTCTGCAGAAACTCGTACTGGTTGACCGGCAGCACATCCAATTCCAGACCCAAGGGCTGGGGTATCCTCCCGAGGGCATCATGGATCAACCCCGGCAGGTCCTTTAGCCCGCCGACCCGGACTATCCGATCCAAAGGAGATTCCCGCCTGGCCCGAGCTTCATCCCGCTTGACCATGAGGAGCGGCGTCCCGTCGGCCGGAACGAAGAGGTAAGCGTGTTGCATGGTGCCAGAGAAGTAAAACAGATCCACCTTCTCCATGATCAAGGCCGCGCCGGCATTCCGGGCCTGCAGACCCTGTTGCAGCCTCCGAATTCGTTTGGTTATCTCTACCGTCACTGGAACCATCTCCTGCAGCTTAGATAAGGCCATTAAATCATCTCCGTTGTCCACCGGGTACCCAGGGCCATCGGTGATCCTGGTCCGGTAGTGAAGACAAAAAAGAGGGCACCCCTTGTGAGAGCGCCCCCATTGTGTTTCGGACCGATTGATTAGTTAGATTCTGGTGACATTTTTCGCTGATGGCCCTTTGTTACCTTTTTCCACATCAAACCTGACCCGGTCGCCCTCGGCCAAACTTTTGAAGCCATCCATGTTGATGGAGGAATGGTGAACAAATACGTCCTGCCCATCATCTTCGGCGATGAACCCATAACCTTTTTGGTCGCTAAACCACTTTACATTTCCTTCTGGCAAAATGCTGCTCCTTCTTTTGTGCCTACCTCTTAGTGAAAAAGTAGCGCCCCCAAGGGAGCGCTGCGTTGAGTACTAGCTCGATTGATCAGTTAAATTTTGGTGACATTCTTGGCCGATGGTCCTTTGTTACCCTTTTCCACATCAAACCTGACCCGATCGCCTTCCGCCAGGCTCTTAAAACCGTCCATATTGATGTTGGAATGGTGAACAAACACGTCCTGCCCGCCGTCTTGTGCGATGAACCCGTACCCTTTTTGGTCGCTAAACCACTTTACATTTCCCTCTGGCAAAATGCTGCTCCTTCTTTTGTGCCTACTGGCGGTGATGAAATTAACCCCCGTAACACGGGGGCCTTTAAAATTCGGGGTGTCAACTCCCCACGGTTCATAATATAGCACGGTCGGTTATCAAATGTCAAGTGATAATTGTGATTTGTTTTAGAGAATAGTCCCATAACATGGCCTAAGACCCTAACAATTAATATCAAAAAATCATTAAAATAAAATACCGGTCGTCTCGTTCTTCTATCGCCTCCCGGGAGTCTCCCTTCGGCCCCAAAAGACTAAACCAGGTTCTTGGTAGTACAAACATCACATTCAAACTGCAAAGTGACATGATTGATCCTGTGGCAACTTAATTTCTCCTCAATCATGGCGCTCAATCGGCAACTCTCACTGATCAGCATATCTTCCACATCCACGTGCGTCTCAAAATGAATGCTCTGTTCGTTGAGCATCCACAGATGCGCATGATGGATATTTTTAACACCCGGGATAGCCTCTATTTCCTCGCGAATGTGGCCTAAAGAAATGAATTTGGGAGCCGCCATCATCAACACCCAGGTGGCCTCCTTGACAATCCCGAAACTACCTTTGAGAACATAAAGTGAAATAACGATGGTCAAAAGAGGATCTAACCAGTAGATCTGGAAGAAGTAAATCGCCCCCCCTCCGATGATGACGGCCAGGCTGGAAATCGCATCACTCAGCAAATGAAGATAGGCTGATCTGATATTAATGCTTTCTTTAGAGCCCTGATGTAACAGCCTGGTACAAATGAGGTTGGCCACCAACCCGATGCCAGCCACAACCATCATCAACCCACCGGCAATTGGTTCGGGGTGGGTGAATCGACTGAAGGCCTCTTTGCCCAGATAGAAACAAATGGCCATAAGTACCGAGGCGTTGATAACCGCGGCCATAATCTCAGCCCGTTTTAGTCCAAAGGTGTAACTCTCCGTATTGGACCGCTCACCCAATCTCATGGCCAGGTAGCTGATAATAATGGCCACTCCATCACTGAAATTATGTAAGGCATCGGAAATCAGCGACAGGCTCCCGGAAAGAACCCCTCCGATGACCTCTGCTACCGTGATAACAAAATTCAAGGCTATGGTGAAAAACAGACGGGCCGTGGAAATGGGTCCATGGGAACAATGCTCTGAGTGGTGGTGGGTCATGGGGTGTCCTTACACTACAAACCTGACTCTTCGATCTTACGAAACCTCAATCCAATGTGTTGCCTGCGGCCATTATGAACCTGGGGAATTCGCCCGTCAAGAAGAATCAAAAATCTTCAAGGCCAGCGTCCACGATGCCACCTGCTCTGGGTTGAACAAGGTGTGACTATTGTATAGGGGATATTTTAGGTGATTTGCGCTAAGGAATCAAGGGCAAAGTCTTCCAGCCAGGAGATAGAAGGGGCGGAGGAGCAGTCTGTCCTCAGGAACGGATTTCTTATTTATCGTTTAACCGAGTCTAAAAGCATAATCACCGAAGACAAGGAAATCTCGATACAATAGACGGAAGATTCGGGGAAGCATCGCATTTTCAAGGTTCTTCAACGTCCTCGGTGTTATGCTCTTTGATTTGACGAAACCACACCTGATTATTGATGAATATGGAATATCACGCCGAGCCGACCAGTCCATCACTGGATGTCTTAGCCATCGTCCCGTCTGTCCGCTGGTAGGTAGTCGTCACACCACCGCTTCCATCTATCTGGGCCACTCCCACGGGGGCCGTCACATTCAGCCGGAGCTTCAGCAGGTCGTCGCCCTGATCGTTCTTACCTTTGGCCACATCTTGGACATTGACAAAGGGGTCGAAGATCTGTCTTGATTGATCCATCTGATCAGTGAATTGCCTGGCCATGTCTTTGATCTGATCGATCGCCGTCTGGAATGGAGATCCAGCCTGATCCGTTTGGCTGGCTGCCGTCGATCCTGCAAAGGCCGCTGTCAGGTACTGGGGAACACTGGTTTGGCTGGCGTTATCATCCATCATCCCGGCGTTTCTAACAATTTGGTCTAAAGTCCGTTTCAACTGATCGTCATTTCCACCAGCCGGTCCGGCCGTGGGATCATTAGTACTTATCCCGTCACCGATTTGCCCGCTGCGGAAACTCACCAGGGAAGCCGTATAGGACTGCCAGGATTGATATTCTCCGATGTCTGAGCGGTTCAGGGCCCTGGCCATGTGCCTCCTGTTAAAGTGTGGATCCTCAGGAATCCCGTAGATTTTCGGGCCCCTGTCATGATGTCTCCTGGCATGGTGTGTATTCATGGAAGAAATCTGGGTGTTCATCTGGACATTTACAGCCGACACTTCCTGGTGGTTCACACTAACTTCACCAGTCCGACTGTTGATGGATATATCAAGAGATTCCATATTCATAGCGCTGACATGCTGAAAGGAACTCATCCGCCCGCCCAGTCCCGAGGCCGCAGTCTGGAAGTCCGATGAAGTGCCGGATGAAAAAGAAAAATCCATGGCTCCAGACTGAGAGTCGGAATTATTTTGGAGGGCTGAAATAATCTTTTCGGCATATGACTCGGACTCATCCGGTTTAAACCCGATAGCTTCGAATAAGCCGGCCATTTCGTGACTTGTGCGGTGGAATGCCGCCTGAGTCATTTCCGTCTGGGCGGTACCCGGATCGACCGACTGGGCCCCGGCAAATACCTGGCTGACACTGGCGGCTAGCATAGACACTGACTCGGACTCCTGAGTGAACGTGGCCTCCCTCGGCCCGAACCCGGTCTGACCGTGTCCACAATCGCCCCTTGACCGTTGGCGGAACTCGTCGCAGGTCCCTTTCAGTTCCGATTCAAAATCCAACCCGGCGCCCTGGGAATATCCTGCCCCTAAGGATGAGAGACTGCCCAGATCTATCCCTGACCCACATCTGCCCAGCAGCCCCGATTGGGGGAAACCTGAACTCATTCCATAAATATTCATAAGCATCTCCTTCTCCCCCACGGCCCCGGAGGCTACCGCCGGGATGAGACCATCCGTTGTCCATTGTGACCAGGCCAGGCCGCGACTGCTGCCGGTCTTGCCCCCGCCCTACGCTCTGGTCTTCTCTGACCGCTCCGGCGAAATTGCCGGGTCATCCCCCATCCTCGGCCGGTGCTTACCATAAGTCTTATCAGGACCGACCCAAACTTGCCGACTACAATCAATAATAGACTTCTACCGGTTCGTGTTGCAATAGTCGCGCCAGTCCGCCACCTGTCACCTCTTTTGGAGAACTACTTAACAAAAGTAAACAATTTGGGATTACCCGATTAGCCGGCGCTCTATGCAAGGAGTAGTGGGGGAATTTTTTTCCCAGTGGCAGGAAAGATACGCGGGTGTTGGGATGGGCGAGGAAATGGGGTCAGGCTTGGAAAGGAAGGACGCTCAGATTTCTCGAAAGGGGCATTTTCGTGCCGCTTGTTTATTTAATTCGTGGTGAGCGTTGGCAACGGCCAATTTAGTCCACCGGTTTGAGTATCTTTCGTCCCGATGGATTTGAACGCCGCCCACGCTTGACTTGGCAGGAGGGGCTAATTCGGTTGCGCCTTAGTGGCCTTACTCCGAGAGGCTTGCAGTTTGGCCAGATTCTTCCGAACTTTTGACGTAAGAGGATGCTCCGGCCCCAGGACCTGCTCCACTATCTTCAGAGCTTGATTAAACAGCAATTCTGCCTGCTTATATTTACTCTGAGCCAGGTATAACTCCGCCAGGTTATTTATGGTCCTGGCCGTGTCGGGATGACTCGGCCCAAGGATTTTTTCCCTGATCTTCAACGCCCGTTGAAAAAGCGGCTCGGCCTTGTCATTCTTACCCTGGGCCAGGTATAGGTTCGCCAGGTTATTCAATGTCTTGGCCGTGTCGGGATGATCAGGCCCCAGGACTTTTTCCCCGATCTGCAACGCCCGCTGATATAGAGGCTCGGCCTGGTCATATTTACCCTGGTCTTGGTATAGCTCCGCCAGGTTATTCAAAGTCGTGGCCGTATCAGGATGATCAGGCCCCTGGACCTTTACCCTGATCTGGAACGCTCGTTGATATAAAGGCTTCGCCCGGTCATACTTCCCTTGGGCCCGGTATAACTCTGCGAGGTTGTTCAGGGTCATGGCCAAGCTGGGATGCTCCGGCCCCAAGGCTTTTTCTTTGATCTGCAATGCCTGTAGATATAGAGGCTCGGCCCGGTCATACTCACCATTGGCGTAGTATAGTTCTGCCAAGTTGTTCCGGGCCATGGCCGTGTCGGGATGATCCGACCCCAAAACCTTTTCCCTGATTTTCAACACCCGTTGAAAGAGCGGCCCGGCCAAGTCATACTTACCCTGAGCCCAGTATAGTGCCGCCAAGTTGTTCAGAGTCGCGGCCGTGTCGGGATGATCGGACCCCAGGGCCTTCTCCACGATCGGCAACGCCCGTCGATAGAGGAACTCAGCTTGGTCATACTTCCCCTGGGCCCAGTATAGGAGCGCCAAGTTGTTCAGAGTCGCGGCCGTGTCGGGATGTTCCGGCCCCAGGCCTTTTTCCCTGATCTTCAATGCCCGTTGATATAACGGCTCGGCCTGGCCATACTTCCCCTGAGCATAGTGTAGCCCTGCCAAGTTGTTCAGGCTAGCGGCCGTGCCGGGATGTTCCGGCCCCAGGACTTTTTCTCTAATCTGCAACGCCCGTTGATAGAGGGGCTCGGCCTGAGCATACTTCCCCTGGGCTTGGTATAGTGCAGCCAGGTTGTTCAGGCTGTTGGCTGTGTCGGGATGATCCGGCCCCAGGACTTCTGCCCTAATCTTCAATGCCCGTTGAAGAAGCGGCTCGGCCTGGCCATACTTCCCCTGGGCTTGGTATAACTCCGCCAGGTTGTTCAGGGTAGCGGCCGTTTCAGGACGATCGCCACGGGTTGTCTCCATGACCCGCAATGACCTGTGGTATAAAGGCTCGGCCTGGCCATACTTCCCCTGGGCTTGGTATAACTCCGCCAGGTTGTTCAGGGTAGCGGCCGTGTCGGGACGATCGGGGCCCAGGACTTTTTCCCTGATCTCCAATGCCCGTTGAAAAAGCGGCTCGGACTTATCATACTTCCCTTCTTCTCGGTATAGCACCGCTAGGTTATTTTGTGATTCAGCGATGTTAGGATCATCTGGCCTCAGGAGACGTTCTCTTATATCCAGACTGGCCCTTTGCGATGCCTCTGCTTCGGTATATTTACCGGCACGGTAAAGCGCAGTCCCCTGCTGATTCAAATAGTCAGCTTTGACCAATTCCAGGCCGGACGGGACAAGCTCAGCGGCTTGCCGATAGTAATCAGCCGCCGCGGCATAGGCCAACAAAGTCATCTTCAGGTTCCCAGCCGCTGCCCTCGCGGCAGCAGCAGACAAGTATTGTTTCGCCGCAATTCCTTGATGTCTTTTCGCTTCGGTCAAAGTCAAGTTACCTGCCTGGTAGAGTAGTTTTTCCGCCATGGCAAAATCGCCCAGGTCCAATCCTTGCTTGGCTTTAGCCATAAGGACGTTGACCTCAGAATCATCGGAATCGGTTTGAGCCAGTTTCTCCTGAAGTACTTTATACCGGACGGCCATCTCCCGCAGAGTGTGGTCCAGTTTTTCCGGAGGGACGTACTGCTGCTTCATAGTCTTAAAGAAATACTTTAGAGCTGCTTGGGTCACACCCAACTCTGCGGCGAGCTTGTCGTATCGCTCCAGCGAAGGACCGTAATTGTCAATAGTTCCGCTTCCAATGTTGGCCTGTTTTTCCGCGGTGACATTTCCGCCTATGGATATTGTATTGGTCTTCGGTGGCTTAGACCAGGGGATGATGCGAGACCAGGGGACAAACTGATTCAATAAAAAAACGACCAGCCCAACGCTAATCCCATTAAAAACCCACTGCATTGTCTCTCCTAGCCGGCCGGGTCTTTGACTGATGTCTCTCTCTTGGGGCTTAGTTCCGGGTTTCTTTGTCTTCTTTTCCATTGCCGTTATCCGAAATTGATAATTCGCTTTCTTCGTTTCGCCACCCCAAAAATGCAGCGCAGGGTTTCAAAAGTCAAAAATCCTCTGATCTTCTCTTTTCTCTCTGCGTCCTCATCGGGTTGCCTTTTCTTTCAATTTGTTATCCCCTCGTTAAGCCGGGTCGGCCTGATTCCCTGCCCTGATCAGGGCCGAGCGCGTCAGGCGAGGGGGCCGTAATCTTGCATTCTTTGGTCCGGTCTACGGTCTCGCAGGCCAAAAGCTAAATCTGCCAGGTTATGTTGGTCAACTCAGCACAAGAGCTATAGCTTTTCCGGAAAGAAAGTCCCTGAGGTTTTGGGTCGTT
This sequence comes from Deltaproteobacteria bacterium, assembly GCA_015233625.1. Lineage (GTDB taxonomy): Bacteria > Desulfobacterota > JADFXK01 > JADFXK01 > JADFXK01 > JADFXK01. The sequence continues at coordinate 34,637 of JADFXK010000001.1, forward strand.
AATTTAATGAAGCCAAGTTGAACGCTGGCCGCTGCAGCCTTTATCCGGCTATCACTTTTTCTCCCGATGGACTTAGAGGCTACCCTCGCTTTGCCTGGCTGACGGGGCCAAATCGGCTACGCCTTACTGGCCTTAGCTCGTGATGCCATCAGTTTGGCTTGATTGGTCCGAACCTTGGCCGATCGGGATGCCCCGTCCCCTGGGCCGCCTTAGGTGTGCAACGCCGGTTATATAGCAGATCGGTCAAATTATACTTCCCCGGGCTCCGTATAAGCACACCAGGTTGTTCAGGAAGCGTTGATATTTGAACCATTCGACTTAAAAAGTCGTCCCCTCGAATAATTAGGATGCCTTTTATGGGCGCTTCCGTTTTGGGTACTTGCCGGCAAGATAAAGCGCCGTCCCCTGCTGATTCAAATAGTCAGCTTTGGCCGATTCCGAGCCGACCGGGACAAGTTCAGCAGCTTGCTGATAGTAATCTGCCGCTGCTGCATAGGACGTCAAAATCATCTTCAGGTTCCCGGCCTCAGCCCAGGAGGCGGCCGCAATCATCTTCAGGTCCCCAACTTCAGCCCAGGAGGCAGCCGCAGTGAGGAACTCTTTGTCAGCGGTTTCACTTAATTTTTTGGCCTCTCTCTTAATGCTATCAGCCTTGCTTAATGATCGTTGCCAGGCCTGATTAAGCTGATTTTCCGCCTGGAGATAATCGCTCTGGTCCAAGGCGTCCTTGGCCCTAGCCCTAAGGGCTTTTACTTCGGGATTATCGGATGCAGTCGTAGTCAGTCTCTCCCCGAGGGCATTGCGCCACTCCCCTATCCCGGCTGGCTTTGCATATCCTTCCAGAGAAGGGCTGTAGGTGCTGTTTTGCTGCTGGTTAGGCATGATGTGGTTTTGCTGCTGGTTAGGCATGGGGGCATGCGGGCTTAAAAGGAAATTGACTACCGTGGCTAAAAGAACGGTGACGAGCCCGTTTAATAGATACTCTTTGCTAGATAGCCACTTCATTGTCTTTTTGAGCCTGCCTGGTCCCTTCTCGATATCTCTTTCTTGGGGGTTACCGCCGGTCGTCTCTATTTTCTCTTCCATTGCCGTTATCCGAAATTGATAATTCGTCTTCTTCGTTTGGCCACATAGAATATGCAGCGCAGGGTTTCAAAAGCCAAAAAACCTTTGGGTCCTTTATCCTAAGCCTATTCCCAACTGATGGGAAACAGAATATAATATCATCCATCCGGCGGAACCGGACTCCGGCCCCAACCGAAACAACCGGGGCATACATCCCCTTATTATTTATCTTATACCACATGACAATCGTTTTTTCAAGCCGGAAATCCGACGCCAGCCATAAAGTCACCAGCCGATCCGCCATCAGGCCACATCAGACCTGGCAGCCCGGAATCTGACCTAAGGGAGAGATGAAATAGAATGTGAAGGCGGCCAGGACCATGGCGTGATCCATCTCGCCGCTCCGGATCATGGCCGGGATCTCAGCCAGCGGCCGGGTGAGCACTTCGATATCCTCCCCGTCATCCTGGCGTTGCCGACCCAGCCGGGTCACTCCCTGGGCCAGGTAGGTGGCGCAAGCATTGCCGAACAAAGCCGGATTAGGGTTGACCTGGCCCAGCAGGATGATCTCCCCTCCCCCGTATCCGGTTTCTTCCAACAGCTCCCGCCGGGCTGCCTCCTCAGCCGGTTCGTGAGGATCCACCAGACCTCCGGGGATCTCCAGCGTGACCGATCTGGACCCGAACCGGTATTGCCGGATCAGGACCACCTGATTATCGGGGGTAATGGGAATGACATTCACCCAGTTGGGCGAGTCGATCAGGTGAAAATCGTGCTCCATTCCAGTCCGGGGCGAGCAGGCGCGGTCCGTTCTGACCGAAAATACCCGGCACTGGTATTGGAGTTCCGAGGAGACAATGGGCCATGGTTTGATCATTAAACGTCACCTTATGGATATATAGTTGTTTGAAGAAAGGTTCTGCTTAGCGATGATTTAATCTGCAGATTGCACCGAGTTGCGCAGATTAGAGCATACAAGCGATTGAATTCAAGCTTCCATCTGTGGGTCTCTTCCATCTGCGTTAATCTGCGTAATCTGCGGATTCATCCTTGCTATCAAAAAAGATCATCCGCGTCAATCACCCTATTTAATCGGATTCTCCAGGCCCCGGTGACCGCATGCAAGAACCGGCAGCTTATCCGAAAATCGCTCCCCGGCATGAAAATCCCTTGACTTATGCGCACCCTGTGATAAATATCGTGGGTTTGAAAACTACGGTTGATGCCCCGTCGGGGCCATCGTCCTCAAACCAATTGCCTGCTTTAAGAGACTGCTTCATTTCGGCACAAGTTGTCGATAGATGGAACAGTCTATTCGTGTTCGCCGACTCGCCCCGAGACCGGTATATCTCAACCAGGGCCATGAAAGGCAAGTGGGAGACCCTCCGCGCTAATGAGTAATGGGAGTAATTAATGGACTATAAAGACACGCTCAATCTTCCCCAAACCAGCTTTCCCATGAAAGCCAATCTGACCAAAAACGAGCCGGAACAGCTCAAGGAATGGGCCGAAACTGATCTATATCATCAGATCCGGCGAAGCTCGAAGGGAAGACCGCCATATATTTTGCACGACGGCCCTCCTTACGCCAACGGCCACATCCATATGGGCACCGCCTTCAATAAGGTGATCAAAGACTTCATCGTCAAATCCCGGCAAATGATGGGCTTTGACGCAGCTTACGTCCCCGGCTGGGATTGCCACGGGTTGCCCATCGAGCATGAGGTCGATAAGAGATTAGGCGCCAAAAAGGCCGAGGTCTCGGTCGTCGAGAAACGGCGGATGTGCCGAGAATATGCCGAAAAGTTCATCGACATCCAGCGGGAGGAATTCAAACGGCTGGGTGTGCTCGGTGATTGGAACGACCCTTATCTGACCATGAAATATTCCTACCAGGCCGTGATCATGCGGGAGTTCGGCAAATTCGCCCTATCCGGCAGCGTCATGCAAAGCAAGAAACCGATCTACTGGTGTTCCTCCTGTCAGACGGCCCTGGCCGAGGCGGAAGTGGAGTACGATAACCATACTTCGCCCTCCATCTACGTCAAATTTCCCATGATCTCCGATGTCTCCGACCTCATTCCGGGCGTCGACGCCAACAGCCGGGTGTTCGTGGTCATCTGGACGACCACACCCTGGACTATTCCAGCCAACCTGGCCGTGGCCCTGCACCCCGACCTGGAGTACGTAGCGGTGCGGGTCAAAGACGACATCCTGATCCTGGCCCAGGGATTACTGGAGCAGTTCATGACCATTCTGGGCCAGACCGATTACCAGATAGTGGCCACGATTAATCCCCGAGCCATGGAGGGCCGCAAAGCCCGACACCCCCTGTACGACCGGGAGTCATTGGTGGTCCTGGCCCCGTATGTGACCCTGGAAGCCGGGACCGGTTGTGTGCATACCGCCCCAGGGCACGGCCGGGAAGACTACGAAACCGGGCTGCATTACGGCCTGGAGGTCTACTCGCCGGTCAATGACCAGGGTTGCTTCACTCCTGAAGTGGAATTCTTCGCCGGTCAGTTTGTCTTCGCGGCCAATAAATCGGTCATCCAGAAGCTGGCCGAGGTGGGCGCTTTGCTGGCCGAGAAATCCATTGACCACTCCTACCCCCATTGTTGGCGTTGCAAGAATCCGGTCATCTTCCGGGCCACGGAACAATGGTTCATCTCCATGGACAAGACTGGCCTGCGTCAAAAGGCCCTGGCGGAAATCAACAAAGTGACCTGGACCCCGGCCTGGGGCCGCGACCGGATCTACAGCATGATCGAAAACCGGCCCGACTGGTGTATCTCCCGGCAACGAGCCTGGGGCATTCCCATCATTGTCTTCTGGTGCCAGGATTGCGGCGCATATTTGATCACCCAGGAGACCATAGACCATATCTCCGCGATGGTCGAGAAGGAGAGCGCTGATATCTGGTATTCTAAAACACCGGCCGAGTTATTGCCTCCGGGCACCGTCTGTCAGCAGTGCGGGTCAGCCCACTTAGAAAAAGAGACGGACATCCTGGATGTCTGGTTTGATTCCGGGGTCAGCTTTGCTGCGTGTGTGGAAGCCAGGGAGGACTTGCGGTTCCCGGCCGACCTGTACTTAGAAGGCAGCGACCAGCACCGGGGTTGGTTCCACTCTTCCCTCTTGGCCTCGGTGGGGACCAGAGGCGTGGCTCCCTATAAGCACGTCCTGACCCACGGCTTCGTGGTTGATGGCAAAGGCCATAAGATGTCAAAATCTCGGGGAAATGTTATCGCTCCTGACGACATCATCAAGAAGAATGGGGCTGAAATTCTGAGATTGTGGGTCGTGGCCGAAGACTACCGGGAGGACATTCGGTTGTCGGGGGAGATCCTGTCGCGGTTGACCGACTCTTATCGCCGCATCCGCAATACCGCCCGCTTCCTGCTGGGCAACCTGAGTGATTTCAATCCGGCCACGGATGCCGTGGCCCCGGCCGACATGGACGAGATCGACCTGTGGGCTCTGGATCGGCTGCAACGGTTGACCGAAAAGGTTATAGCGGCATACCAGGACTTTGAATTTCATCTGGTCTTCCACTCCATCTATAATTTTTGCGTCACCGATATGAGCGCCTTTTACCTCGACGTGCTTAAGGATCGGATGTACACCTTCAACCGGACGGCCCGACCCAGGCGCTCGGGACAAACGGTGATGTACCGGGTGCTGGATGCCTTGACCCGCTTGATGGCTCCGGTGTTATCCTTCACTTCCGAGGAGATCTGGAAGTATCTGCCGGCGGATCCCAATCGGGAAAAGAGCGTCCATCTGGCCGGATTCCCTAGTGTTGACCCGGCCCTGAAGAATGCCGAACTGGCTGAGCGCTGGACCACTTTCTTGAGTGTCCGGAGCGAAGTGACCAAGGCTTTGGAAATCGCCCGGAAAAATAAAGACATCGGGCACTCCCTGGATGCCGCGGTAACACTTCATGCGACCGGAACGCTGTTCGAGGCGCTGCAACCCTTCGCGGCCAAGATGCGGGATCTGTTCATCGTCTCCAGTGCCCGACTCACGGCCGAACCGGCCCCGGAAGGCGCCTATAAAAGTGACCTGCTCACCGATTTCGGCGTCCAGGTGACCCAGGCTGCCGGCCTGAAGTGCGCCCGCTGCTGGGTCAAGGACGAGCAGGTCGGCACCTATCCGGACCATCCCGAAATCTGCCCCCGGTGCCATGAAGCCTTAACTAGCTGATCAAAATGCCGCATCAGTTTATCAGGTCGAGGAAGGATGATGAATAAAACCATATGGCTCTCTTTCGATATCGCGATTAGGGGTGATTTAGAAGGGCTCTATGCCTGGTTGGACTCACATGGCGCCAAAGAGTGTGGCACCAGCCTGGCCGTCCTCAAGTATCCTGATACTGGTAACCTCATTGAGGACCTAAAAAAAGACCTGGAAGAGCATGTGACTCTTGAAAAGAATGACCGAGTTTATGTGACATATCAGAACCCTGATGGTAAGGTTATCGGTAAATTTATCTTTGGCAAACGCAAAGGAGACCCCTGGAAAGGGTACGGCCCGCAAGGTACAGATGAAGATGACAGCGATTAGCTTTCCTTTCAGAGTCCTGGTCGACACAAGTTTCTGGATCGCCCTTTATGACACCAAAGATCGGTGGCATAGCCAAGCGGTTGACCGGGAGGGAGTTTTGACTATATCAAATGTCATCCTGCCCTGGCCGATCCTCTACGAGACGTTGCGGACAAGGTTTGTCAAGAACAGGCCATGGGGAATACACTTTCGGCTGCTCCTGGGTACTCTCCATGTATCCCATGTCTGCGATACGCCTTACCGGCAACGCGCCTTTGATGACACGGTGACCGATTCCAACGTCCGTCGAGGTATCAGCATGATTGACATGTTGATCAGGCTGATGCTGCAAGATAAGAATCTGGGGATAACTCACCTGCTGACATTCAACGTGAAAGATTTTGAAGATGTTTGTCGTGAGAGACGGATCGAACTGGTGTAGCCGCCCCAAAGCAAGAGCTAAAGCTGACGATTGACCAAAGGAAGACTAATTGACTGAATCTTTAAAAAAATACTTAATCCTGATATACGTCGCTGTGCCTGTCCTTATTTTGGATCAGGTGACCAAGGCGATCATTCTTCGGAAGTTGACCTTGCACCAGAGCCTGGAGGTGATTCCGGGTTTCTTCAATATTTGCTATGTCCGGAACAAGGGTGCGGCCTTCGGCGTTCTGAATAATCTTTCACCATCTTTAACCCGCTATTTATTTATCGCCGTCGGGATCTTGGCCGTGGTGGTCATCGCCTATCTGGTCAATCAAATCAAAGAGGACGGCCGAGGGATGGTGATCGCCTTGGGATTGGTCCTGGGCGGGGCGGTGGGCAATAATCTAATCGATCGGGTCAGATGGGGGGAAGTCATCGATTTCCTAGACGTCTACGTCAAGTCCTATCACTGGCCGGTATTTAATGTCGCTGACTCCGCCATTAGCGTCGGGGCAATTCTTTTGGCCTATCAGATCATCAGGAGGATTTAATCATGTTCCCGACCATTGTCCGGCTGGGTCCTTTGGCCATCCACACTTACGGTGTTCTTATCGCCACGGCTTTTCTGGCCGGCGTGGGCCTGGCCATGCGGGAAGCCCGGCGGTTGGGCCAGGACCCGACCAAGGTCATGGACCTGTCTCTATATATCGTCATCTCCGCCATTGTTGGTTCCCGCTTACTCTATGTCCTGCTTAAATTTGATTACTATATCAAAAAGCCCCTAAATATCTTTATGATTTGGGAAGGCGGGCTGGTCTTTTACGGTGGTTTGATAGGTGCCTTGATCGTGGGTCTGTGGTACATGCGGCGGCATGGGCTGAATATGTGGCAGACCTGCGATATCTTTGCTCCGTCTCTGCCGCTGGGCCAGGCCATTGGCCGGCTGGGTTGTTTTTCGGCGGGATGTTGCTATGGCAGCCCCACCAACCTCCCCTGGGCCGTGACCTTCACCAATCCCGAGACCTTGGCCTCACCCCTGGGCGTGCCGATCCATCCCACCCAGTTGTATTCTTCGGCCATTGGTTTGGTGATTTTCCTCATTCTAATGATCATGCGGAAACACAAAAAGTTCGACGGCCAGTTGATCTGGGTCTATGTCGTCTTGTCGGGAATAGGACGTTTCTTCGACGAATTCTGCCGGGCTGATTTCCGCGGTCCGGAAGTCTTCGGCGTCATTTCCACCACCCAGGCGATCAGCATTGTCAGCGTCATAGTCGGCGTGGTCATGCTCATCATCTTAGGCAAGAAGCACCAGTTGGCACCTAGGCCCAACCCGTGAAACTAACCACCTAAGCAAAAAACACGACGCAGAGGTTTTCAGAGTTTCTCGAAGACCTCTGCGTTTTTTTATCCAGAAGACTCTGTGATGCCGTGTTCCAGTCCGGTACAGCACCTCGTTGGCCGTTATCTCCGCATCCCCCGAAGCGTTTCTTCGCTGTAGCCCCACCCCTTGCACGACGGGACGTCGATGAGAATGAAATCAGCATCTTTGTAAGCTTCAAAATTCAAGGGTGCCTCGGTATCGATTCGGGCCTGCCCGCCTTCCTCAACCTGCCGGCCATTGATGGCTAACATCCCCTTGGTCAGGTAGACGAAGATCCGACGCCCGCGGGTGGCCTCGAAGGACAGCTCCTGGTCCTTATCCAGGTCGGCCCGGTAAATAGTCGCGTCTGCGTGTAACGTAACGGTATCCGGAATGCCCCGCCCGGAAGCCACCGGGAAAAGTGTGTTCATCCATAACACTGGCGCATATGTTTTTTGGTCATAGGTTGGCTGAAGTCCGGATTTGTCCGGGAAGATCCAGATTTGATAGAAATGGACTGGATTATCGGCCAGATTGAATTCGGAATGGGTTAGCCCGGTCCCGGCTGACATACGTTGGACATCATTGGCCTGGATGACCGCCTGGTTGCCCATGCTGTCCTCATGCGTGATTTCGCCCTGGAGGACGATAGTGACGATCTCCATTTCCTGGTGGGGATGAGTCGGGAAGCCGGTTCCCGGGGCCACCACATCATCATTAAACACCCGCAAAGCGCCAAACTGGATGTTGTGCGGATCGAAATAGTTGGCGAATGAAAACAACCAGTAGGTCTTCAGCCAGCCGAAGTTGCTGAAATGGCGCTCCTCTTTCCTGATGATCTGAATCATATCTCTCCTCCTACAAGGCGCAGGGGCAACCGGCCGACCAGAAACGCCCGTCTGAACCCATGATGACCAGATGGGCATGATTGCCGTCGGGATGCAGGTACCCACAATCGCCGTGCGTGTGCTTGGGCGGGGCGGAGTTGGAATTGTCGTAGCCTCCGTATCGGGCCACGGGAGACCAGTCCGGGCTGACCGGCGGCATCGGCGGGGCTAGTTCGGAGAACTCTGCTGCGGCATACACGGGTTTTCCGCCTAATATGGTCAGGACGCTCTCAATGCCGCGGATCTCATCTTCCTCGACAGCGAAATAATCCGCATTCAAGACGGCCAGGTCAGCCAGATAGCCACTCACCAGCCGGCCTTTGCGATGGTCATCCCGGCTGAACCAGGCGCTGCCGGAGGTGTACAGCCTCAAAGCTTCCTCGCGACTGAGTCGGGACTTCTTATCGCCGGTAAGGAGGGTCCCGCCCACGCCCTTGCCAGACACCAGCCACCACAGACAGGTCCAGGGATGATACGAGGCCACCCGAGTTCCGTCTGTTCCGGCCCCGACCGGCAGGCCCAGTTCCATCATTTTCCGGATTGGCGGTTTGGCCTCCACGGCGGCTCGTCCGTAGCGCCGGATGAAGTATTCCCCCTGGTAGGCCATCCGATGCTGCACGGCGATGCCTCCGCCCAGGTTCAGGATGCGTTCCATGTTTTGCGGGGTAATCGTTTCGGCGTGGTCGATGAACCAGCGCAGATCATCGATGGGCGTGTCCCGGTGCACCCTCTCGAATAGATCCAGAAAACGGCCGATGGATTCATTGTAAGTGGCATGGATCCGCCAGGGCCATCGGGCTTCCGCCAGTTTCCGGATCACCTGTTCCAGTTCGATGTCCATAACCGGCCGGAGTTCGGGGCGAGGCTGCAAAAAATTCTCGAAATCGGCCGCACTCCACACCAGATTCTCGCCGGCCCCGTTGACCCGGAGCAGGTCGTCGCCGTCACCGGGATGGGTCAGGCCCAGCCACCGGGTGTAATCCTCCGCTTCGGTCCCGGATTTCTGGGCGAACAGGCTGTAGGCGATCCGGACAGTCAGGTCCCCCGCGTTGGCCAGTTGGCGGATGACCGCATAGTCTTCCGGGTAGTTCTGACCGCCCCCACCCGCATCTGAGGCGCTGGTGATGCCGAACCGGTTTAGTTCCCTCATGAAATGGCGCGTGGAATTCAACTGGTCCGGGAAGTTCAACTTGGGGGCGGTGGCGATGGCCGAATAGAGGATCAGGGCATTGGGTTCGGCGATGAGCAGACCGGTGGGTTGGCCGCGGGCGTCCCGGGCGATCACGCCGCCTGGGGGATTGGGAGTGGTTTCATCAAAGCTCAGGGCCCGTAATGCGGCCCGGTTAAGCAGGGCGCAATCGTACAGGTGCAGGACAAAAACGGGAGTGTCCGGAGCGGCCGCGTTGATCTCTTCCAGGGTCGGCATCCGGCCTTCGGCAAACTGCAGTTCACTCCAGCCGCCGATAACCCGGACCCACTGGGGCGGCGGAGTCCGCTGGGCCTGTTCCTGGAGCCGACGCATGGCCTCGGCGATCCGGGGCACGCCATCCCACCGCAGTTCCAGGTTGTAAAACAGCCCGGCCCGGATGACGTGCAGGTGGGAGTCGTTGAGCCCGGGGATCACCCGGCGGCGTCGAAGGTCAATCTGCCGGGTCCCGGCATCACCCAGAGCCAGGATGGTCCGATCATCACCCCCGGCCGTGACCAGTCCGTCTTTAACGGCCAGGGCGGTGACTTCCGGCTGCCGCGGATCATTGGTGGTGATCCGGCCGTTGTACAGAATCAATTCCGGGGCCGGGTTGGGGCCGGTCATATCGTTCTCTCCCTTTCTGATTTCCTCATCCGGTTTGCGTTCGGCGAGTTCGCTGGGCGATCAGGCAACTGCGGTTAGCAAACCAAGACTTTATCCGCAGATTACTCAGATTTTCGCAGATTAAGAAAATGCAAAATGATAGTGTCAGAAGGCTTGCATCCAGGCCGCGGTCGGCCAAAGTTCAGCAAATGATCGCAAAGTCTGTAGTCTCTTTAATCTGCGTTCATCTGCGTAATCTGCGGATACATTTTTTATTTCCCGATTTATAGGGCCCGTCAACCTTAGGTTTTTACACTATTTCTTCACCACATGCGGATTTTGGGCGGCCTGGGGAGCCTTGTGGACCATGGAATAGGCATACTCGATGCCGCAGCCGTAAGCGCCCGCATGTTCCCGGAACAGTTGCATGAGCGCATTATAGTGATCATGGTTGGCCCAGTCCCGCTGGAACTCCAGCACCGTGGCCACGGTGGTCATAGGCACGGCCCCCGCCTGGACACACCGCCGGATAGCCGCATCATGAGCGACGTGGGAGGTGGCCCCACAGGCATCCTCCACGATGTAGACGTTGTAGCCTTCCTTGAGCATAGCCAGGGTGGGCCAGGTGACGCAGACCTCCGTCCACAGCCCGGCCACGACGATGTTCTTCTTCCCCGTGGCTTTGACGGCTTCCCGGAACGCGGGCGAGTCCCACGAATTCATGCTGGAGCGCTCAATGGGCTGCCGGCCCGGAAGAGCATCCATCAGTTGCGGCCAGATGTAGCCGCTAAACGATTCCGTCTCCACCGCGGTCAAGATGGTGGGGATGCCGAACTCCCTGGCCCCCTTGGCCAGCAGAACCACATTGTTCATCAGAAGCAGCCGATCGATGTTGGCCACACCGAAAATCATCTGCGGTTGATGATCAATGAAGACCACCGCGCAGTTGTCCTTGGTAATAAGGCCACTATCAGTGCCGGGTAGGATGTTCGCCATGGGACTTCCTCCTTTATCCGTTGTGTTATCCAACATCAAAACTCTTCTGTGTCGCAATCGACAGCCCCGCCGCAGCCGAGGACCATGATTTAATCCGCAGATTGCGCCGATTGGCGCAGATTAAAAGCAATGCAAAACGCTTGTGCCCGAAGGCTTGCATCCAGGCCTCGGTCGGCCAAAGTTCAGAAAATGATCGCCTGGTCTGTGGTCTCTTTAATCTGCGTTCATCTGCGTAATCTGCGGATACCTTTTTGGCCCCCAAATTACCAGACTCGTCGAACTCAGGTTATTCATAGGAAATCAGGTTGCGGCAGGCAGGAAGGGATGCCCTCGACCAAACGCGGCTCAAATTCCAAGCATGATATGAGCATTCACTCGGTTTGTAAATAGGGCGGGGGATTCATTTCTCTGGTGATTTTCCCGATTGGGCATGGATTTTTCCCGGTGGGGTTCATATGGGGGGATGGGTTCGACTAGATGCTGCTCTCTCGTGGTTTAAGAATCATCTTCACTTCGACAACTCGCTGCTCTCGCGTGGATTGTCCAACAATGCGTACTCGCTGTTCCTCAGTAAACATTTCCAGGACCGTATCAAATTGCTCGACCGGAAAGCTACATTGTCGTTCTGGTTCACCAATAATCTCTCTCAAAGTAAATGTATATTTATCGCGATCAAGCTCTCTGATGATTCCTTCTTTATCAAATAGGGAAAATTCATCATCCGCTGAGGTGACTTGTTTTATAATCTCCCCTGGTATATTCTCTTCTTTTATCTGTTGGCCTGTGGCCTTAATCGGCAGTACCGGTTCCAGGTGCGGATAAAGCAGCACGTCTGCCTCTGGAAGTGCGTCTTCCGGTAAATCTTTTATTTGAATCTGCCAAGACTTCCTGACGCCCCAGTCGGTAGTCGTAATATCAACGAGCCACATTATAGGTTGGTCTAATGCCTCCCGAATGGAAATAGTCCCTAACTTCAATTTGTCCACTATTGATGGGCGAGTCGGAGCCACCACGTATCGCAGTATATCATCCTGATCATCGCTCAAGTAGGCGATAGCCAAACCGTTCAACGGAGTTTTAAAAGTAAAAATCAACGGTTCGTTGTATTCATACAGCATTTCTTCCGGAGGAAATAAGTTTCCGATGAGTTCCACCGGGTATTCAGGAGCGCTTACATCCCAAAGAGCCATGGTTATCCCCTGAATATTTCTTGAAAAGTTAAATGGCTATATTTCCAAAAAGTGGCATGACTCGGTACAGGTCCCTCGGTCATTTTAATCTTACCATGCTCCGGCTTGAGGTCAGCCACAATTATATACCTTTTTCTACGTGGAAACAACCGGCGTATTTCCACCGCATCTTCGACTGTCGTAGATACAGATAATCCACATCGTTGACACAGGTCCTGTCCCGGTTTGACTGGAACATTCATTTCGTGGAAAGTCTCAATATCGTGCTCACCGGGAGGATTTTCCTTTGAATGCCCATAAGCCGTAATATTTGCATCAACAGCGTCAGCCGGAGGACAATTGGCCGGCCAGTCGTCTGGAAATCGCAATTCATCTTCTGGCATTCGGTTCTCTCCGGTTCGTTTTCACATTATCCTCGTAAAAAATTGATTGATTTCCTTACGCTATATTTTTTTGAAAGTCAAGAAAGCAGTCGGCCGCCGGTCCCACGACCGGGAGACGAAGTTGCGTGGACCATGCCAGCCGAGCATCTTCTAGCACCTTGTGATCTTGGCGTTGAGCGAAAAGCCCGCTTCGATAAGCGAAAGGCACCGGCCTTGAACCATGCCTTCAAGGAATGATTCAGGAAAATGTCCAAGGTAATCTGTCAACGGAGGCTCATTTTGAACGAAACATTGAGCCACGTCGCACATAGTCGCGCAAGAAGCTGAACGGCCGTTCGCTGCGTCGGGTTAAGTCCTTTGATGCGCGTAATGTTTCATTGCCCCTCTGGCTAGCATGCCAACAAGCAAGCATACTACTATGGACCATATAGCTTCTGCAAATATTAAAATGGGGTATTCAAAGAAATCCTGAGGAGTTATTAAGAAAAAAGTAATTTTCCGAAAAGATTCTCCCCCGATAGCAAATAAAAGCAAGTGGGCGATGACTCTTGCCTTGGCCGTGCAAGCAATGAGTGCTGCTGGTATTCCAAATGAGATTGACCTAAACAAAAAATGATAAAATAGAACCCGAGGATGGATTACGATTTCATACTCTCGGGCAACTCTAAAACTATCTTGAATTCCAGTCACGTTTCGAAATTCCACTACGACCGACCAGAATATGGTGTTTTCAGCCGCCGCCAATAATAAGGAAGCAAGCAAGAACACTATCAATGCTATCAGTAAGCAGTCTATGTTTATTTTTTTCATCACATATCACGAGCTTCACCAATCCGGAGACCCTGGCCTCACTACTGGGCGTGCCGATCCATCCCACTCAATTATATTCTTTGACGATTGACTTATATGTTTGATAAGGTAGTTTTTGGCATGCCTTAATTTGAAGAGACCCACACTTGGAATTTTGCATAAGGCTCGGACGCAAATAGCTCAGGGGATGGCAAGAAGTGCAGCTTTTTGCCATCCCCTGGAACGCAATGTTAGATATCTATTTAGTGCGTACCAGTTTGAGTTTCCCATCTGATCCCGCTACTCGGGTAGGAATAACTGATCTATCGAGATCACCTTTTATAGTTTCAAAGAGATCGCGTGCAAATAGCTTATTGCCAATATGCCAGGAGTGATCGAAAGAGCCTAAGACATTCGTTTGGTCTGCCTTTTTGATCTCTTCATTTGAATCAAGTACCCTGAAGTAATCTGTGCAATCGATATTTACACCCTTTGTCGGAGCGTCGGCGGGCAATCCTACACGCCCAACTCGTGGTGCCAGACCTAGGCGCTTTGCATTGGATAGCTTCAACACCGAGTCACACAAGTTTGAGTAGTTCGTCAACCTGGTACAGTGCCTATACAAAGAATCTGTTGAGCTATTTCCATTAGTTAAAGAGGAAGAGGAGATATCGCCACCAATGAACGCAACCTGGCTGACAGTCCATGAGTTATTTGGTAGACGGGCGTCGTCGGCGTCGTCAAAGGCCTCTCGGATTACGTATGCACCGGTTGAATGGCCGAGCAAATGGATATTGATGGTGCAATCCGGAGCTTGTCGAGCTGATAGTGCCAAAATTCCATCGGACACAAGTTGCATAGCCGTTTTCTTCGCATCGTGTCTGTCTTCCAGGTAGTTGATAGCCCAGTCATCGCTTGGCCAGTCGAATGACAAAATTTCACCTTTAAAACCTACGGAAGTCAAATCACTCTTGAGCTGTGCATGGCGATCCATCACGGTTTTCTGGTTGTTGTTGTACCCATGCACAAATACGAGCAAATCACCTCGATCTCGCCCGCCGTTACGAGAATCTTTGCCCCACGTTGCAGCCGTGCGTAGTTTCTTAAACCATTGATTAGTGTTCTTCACTGCCTGCTTTGGTGATGGAAGGTCGCCTTCCGGAACAATCAAGAATAAGGATGGTCCGGGTTCGGCTATAAAGACACCACCTTCCACGGCACGGGCGCACATGACAAATTGGTCAGCCATTCTATTCTCCTATAGTGGTAAAGCCTAACGCCCGCCACCAGCCACTGCCGGAAGCCGAACCGACGCAGGAGCATAGGCTGTTCCCAGTCGGCTGCAAACCCTTGTCGGCTAGGACGTTAGAACAGACATTGGCAAGGTCTAAGGTGAGTTTGCCTCCTGGGTTGGTATTATGACTGCGCTGAATTCTTTACTCCCTTGATTGTATCAAGTCCTCGCTTGATGGCATCTTCGGTGACCGGGCTGGCGATACCATCAGCAACAATGCCCACAGCAGCTTGAAAGTTCTTCACGGCCTGGCGCGTGGCTGGGCCATAGCGACCGTCAACGACGAGTTTAGGCACTGCCCCAAGGTCGTTGAGGGCTTTCTGAAGCCTCTCCACATTGTCGTCTTCGACGCTGGTTTGCCAAGGCTCCGCATCGGCGTTCAGCAACGGCCACACCATGTTGAACCATGCTTCCCGTTCGTCGAGTCCTGTCAAGCCACCGTTGATGCGCTTGGTGATGGTGATGATATCGTTCTTGTCCGCAAATGTGTTAAGGTTGTTTTCAGTCCACTCACCTACGGCTGGCTTCAAGGCGTGTGCAGGGTAAGTCACCAAATCGGGGTTGCCTACGAAATTAACTCCACAGAGGGTACCCATGTGCTGGTGGTTTCGTCGTCCAGTGGTTTGGAACATCCCGTTACCACGATAGAGAAATCCATCGCCTCGCTGTGTATTGCCGAGATCGTGCGCCTTGGACGGGTTGCCGAGGCCATAAACCCTCTCGGCGATGTCTTCCGGGTGGTGGGCGAGTGTCTCTGCCTCATCAGCCGTCACCGCAGCGCTATGATGGGCGCCAAATATCTTGAGGAGTCGCTGTGCAGAGTAGTTCATATTCTCGCGCAGGATCGTGAAGCCACCCGTCTCGTGCAAGGCCTGAGCCAGGAAATGCGTCATGCGCAGCGGTGTCGTGATCCTGTGTTCCTTAAACAGTGAGTCGCCTTGGCGGATTGCCTCAAGGTAATTGTCGAGCGCGTTGGTAGCCGTACGTCTGACCACGTTGATAGTATTGATCGTCATGAAATCTACCTCCATTTTTGTCTGTGTTCGGTTGGAGAAGAAATCTGGACACCCCCGCGAAGTCGAACGTCGCGGGTAACTCCTTAACGACCATGGGCATGGGCTTGCAATAAAGGACTCCGAATACGCCCTATGGTTGCTCAACGGGTTAACTCGCTGTCAGGTCATTATGTTCTATACCCAAACAGGTGGCTTCCCGACCGGCGGTGCAAGATCGATGTTATAGAGTTCCTTAAGAAGTCTTGTCCAGATTTCTCTACCATCATCGGCAGGGGCACAATGAAAGCAGTATTTTGTCTTTAAGTACTTGGGAACACCTTTCTCGAAATCCTGTTCTCTGATGATAGCCAGATATTTGTTGTTGCCAGCCGGAAGATTCAACAGATCACCTTGAATAATCATCGTCTCCCATCCAACTCCGCCCGAGCGGCCGTCAGCCTTCGCAGCATATTGTGCATCTGAGACAATTACCACTCTGTCGGCCATTGCCAATTCGTTCGTCATCCATTGGGGCAGATCCATACCCTCGCGCAAGTGCCATTGGTCGAGACGTGCTTCGATGCCGTTGTCCCTTAGGTATGTCGCAAGCCCTGCCACCCAGCCCTTCTGCTCTTGGGTTGCACCAGTGTAGCTTATGAATACCCGAATCGGTTCTTTGACCTGTGGCTGCGGGACCAGGCCGGGGCCCGATGGTTTGACGTAGTTACTGAGGCGACGAAAAACATTCTCATGCAAGATGCTGATGGTTAGGATTGCATCCGGATGCGCTTTACTTTTAAAGCCCTCTGCAATTGCGTCAACCACATGCTCACTTCGGAGCCCGCCCGCACCTGCACCTAGGAGTGGAGCCGATACAGCTCTGACTGATGAGTAATCTTGTGTGGCCGAGCCAAGCCGCGTTCCTATCAACCGAATAGCTGCGGTGGTAGAATGCATATTTATTACAGAGGCCGCAAATGCGACGTATTGAGCGATGTTCTCGCCACCTGTGAAGGGCATAATATCTACCTGGCCCAGCTCATATGCCCTTTTTGGGTCCGGTATCCTGTACTCTTGAAGTGCTGTAGCAACAAAACTCGTTATCGTCCCGCCCGTTGAGCAGGGCAATACAACTAAATCGGATGGCCCGTCAAATATGTTACCAAGTCGCAACTTAACAAGAGCAGCCATTGTTGAAATCCTCCTTACACATGACTTAGTCTCTACACGTTCTGGAGTCGTAACGTTCGACATGAACGGATTACACCGGCTTGGCCGTAGCGGTCGTTCGATGGCCCGATTTGGCAGTTCCGCTTACAGGTGCACCGGCCAATTTGTGTTGCCAACCTTTAGGAATCAGGTTGAGGCGGCTTCCAATTTCAGCAATGAAGTCTGTGAATGTGCGGCTTATCTGGTGAATGCCGTATTGAGTGTGATATACTACTCCAACTTAGGTTGTGACAGGCACGATTATTGCTTGCAAGCTGTGTTATAGACAAAAACAATATCTCATATATCCTCTAAAAGCCATAGTCCGTTTCGGACTTTCAACTTATTGCTTT
>JADFXK010000200.1 GCA_015233625.1 Deltaproteobacteria bacterium
TAGGGTTGTAGCTGACCGGGAATAACACCTTCGAATCCCGGCTCAGATCAGCCAGGGATGCGAGACCCAGCATCCGGGGAATATCGGGTCCGTGGAGATCCACATCCATCAAGCCTACCCGCAGTCCTCGCGCGGCCAGGGCAACGGCCAGGTTCACCGAAAAGCTTGATTTCCCGACGCCGCCTTTCCCGCTCATGACCATGATGGTATTCTTGATTTTGGACAGAGTTCGTTGAATTTGAGTATCTTGCGACTCTATCTCTGGTTTACGTCCCCCTGCGGAAGCTGGACAAGAAGCTGTCGTATTGTTTTCGTTCATTTAAAGTCTCACCTCATGATTTGTTATCAGTTATATTTCGGGTTGCGTGTTGCGGGTTACGTGTTTCAGGTTAGGACATTTTCATCAATGTGGGCAATATTTCGTGTCTTTATGACAGGGTACCCAGCCCATTAGATGGGCTCTACCGGGAGCCGGATTTAACCCGGTAATCCAATGACCTGTCTACACAGGATACGACCGAACAGCCGCATCTTGGCTCAGCTAATTAAATTGATTAGAGATCATAAACAGGTAACCTGCAACGCGAAACGCGTAACCCGCAACACAGAACGAATATAGTACCAGGCAAAATGAATCGGGGCAAGAAATAAGCACAATTTTGTTGGCAGGGACATCTTTCTTCTCGGCTAACCCACGGCGGTCTGTCTGCATTTGTGCCTAAAGGGCTATCCTTGACACAATTTTTTGGGGGCCGTCATCTTTATTATTGACTTGCCTGTATAGCTATAATATAGTGTTGGGGTTGATTTCTAGCCAGCTTAGGGACAGACTGATCCCTTATATCCCCGGGCAAGAAATTTGGAAACCGTTCCTGACCGGCCGTCTTTCCAGCAAACCTACCATTTCTTCTTCCGATCGAATAACCGGGCGTTGACCCAATTCAAGTAACAGACGCTATCAGACCAACAGGGTGTTCTATTGGAGACAAGTCACCTCACCGGGACGGGTCAGCCGACCTGATGATGTGATTATGATATCTCAGAGTTACAAGGATTATCTTCAACAATGGGAGATTATTTCTAATGATTGAGATCAGATTTCATGGAAGGGGGGGCCAGGGCGCGGTCACCTCGGCGGAATTGCTTGCCCGTGCGGCAATTGATGAGGGAAAATACGCCCAGGCCTTCCCCAGTTTCGGTCCCGAGCGAAGAGGGGCGCCGGTTATGTCTTATACCCGCATTTCGGACCGTCCTATCAAAACTCGGGAGAAGGTTTATCATCCGGATATTGCCGTAGTCTTAGACCCCACTATTTTAAAGATCGTGGATGTCACCGATGGGCTTAAACCGGGCGGGCTGGTGATAGTTAATACAAATAAATCAAAGGAGGCGCTGGCGGCCGAAACGGGAATCAAGGCCAGATTGGCCGTAGTAGACGCCACCAAAATTGCCATGGAGTCCATGGGCCTGCCGATTACCAACACGGTTATGTTGGGCGCGGTGGTCAAAGTCGCCAACCTGGTGAAGGCCGAATCCTTGATTGAACCATTGAAAGAGCGTTTCGGAAAAATCTTTGAAAAAAATTACACGGCCTACAAGCGTGCTTTCGATGAGGTCGTCAGTTAGGGGAGGCAGAACATTGTCCACTTCAAATGCCATAATCGGCTGGAAGAATCTTAGTCTAGGCTGTGCTATCCTGGAACCGGGAAGTTCACGTAAATTGAAAACCGGGGATTGGCGGTCTCAACACCCGGTATTGGACAAAGAAAAATGCATTAAGTGCGCGATATGCTATATCGATTGCCCAGACCTGGCCTACACCCAGAATGAAGAAGGCTATTTCATCGCCGACATGACTTATTGCAAAGGATGCGGCATATGCGCCAATGAATGCCCTAAAGACGCCATCACCATGAAAATGGAGGAAGAATAATGGCCAAACGAGTCGGTATGGAGGTGTCCTTAGGCGTCAGCGAAGCGGTCAAGGTGGCGGACGTTGACGTCATCGCCGCCTATCCTATTACACCTCAAACCCATATTGTGGAACACCTGGCAGAATTGGTGGCCAACGGAGAATTGGACGCCGAATTCATCCCGGTCGAGTCCGAACATTCAGCCATGAGTTCCTGCGTCGGGTCCTCGGCCACGGGAGCCCGCACCTATACTGCCACCAGCTCCCAGGGGTTGGCGTTAATGCACGAAATCTTGTACATTGTTCCTGCCCTTCGCCTGCCGGTAGTTATGACCGTCGCCAATCGGGCCTTATCCGGGCCGATCAACATTTGGAACGACCACTCCGATATCATGTCGGAGCGCGATATCGGCTGGATTCAAACCTTTGCCGAAAACGGACAAGAAGCTTTTGACTTGAGTGTCCATGCCTTTCGGGTGGCCGAAGATCACTCTGTGCTTTTGCCGGTGATAGTCAATTTGGATGGGTTCACCTTGACTCACGTAGTCGAACCATTTGAAATCCTGGACAAGGCTGAAGTGGCCAAATACCTGCCTCCATATAAACCGCTCCAGCGCCTGGACCCGGAGCATCCCATAACCATGGGGGCGGTCGGCATTCCGGAAGTCTACACTGAGGCCAAAAAGCAATACGAAGACGCCCTGGTCCGATCAAAGTCCGTCGTGATCCAGGCCTGGAAAGAATTCGGTGATCTATTCGGCCGGTACTATCACCCGGTGGAAACATATAAGACCGAAGGGGCTGAAACACTGCTACTGACCATGGGCTCCGTCTCGGAAACGGCCATGACGGCTATCGACAGAATGCGAGAAGCTGGTAAGAAGGTAGGGTTGGTCAGATTCCGGCTGTGGCGTCCTTTCCCATTTGAAGAGTTTTTTGAGGCTGTCAAGGGCGTTAAGACTCTGGCCGTAATGGATCGGGCCATGTCTCCCGGTGGTCCTTGTGGACCAGTCGCGGCTGAGGTGAGGGCCGCCCTTTATGATCAGCCCACTCGGCCTAAGGTATTCAGCTTTGTCGCCGGATTAGGAGGCCGGGATGTCCAGGTCTCCGATTTCGAAGAAATCGTGTCACGGGCGGAAAAATACGCCGAAAAGGGCGCCCCGGCCACTTATGACCTGATCGGAGTGAGAGAGATATGATTGAACAAGACCTGAAAGATTTCCAAAAGATTACCCAGAAAAGTTTGCCCACCTTTGAAGGCCTGGCCCAAGGGCACCGTGCTTGTCAGGGTTGTGGCGAAGTCTTGGCCTTGCGGCAGGTGATGAAGGCCATGGGACCCGATACCATTGCCGTCAGCGCCACTGGTTGCATGGAGATCATAACCTCGTCGTTTCCTCAGAGTGCCTGGAATATCCCCTGGCTACACGTTGCCTTCGAAAACGTTGCGGCGGTCGCCTCTGGCGTAGAGGCCGGCCTAAAGGCCCAAATGCGGAAGGGCAAGCTCCCAGAAAAGAAAATCTTTATTGTGGCTACCGCGGGTGATGGAGGCACGGCAGACATCGGGCTCCAGGCCCTGTCCGGTGCTTTGGAGCGGGGTCACAATTTTGTTTATGTCTGCTTAGACAACGAAGCTTACATGAACACCGGGATCCAGCGGTCCAGCGCCACTCCCTATGGCGCCAGCACCACGACTTCACCTTCCGGGAAACATAGCATCGGCCAGAACACCTGGAAAAAGGATATGCCGGCCATTGCCGTCGCCCACCGGATTCCGTACGTGGCCACGGCCAACCCGGCCTACCATTTGGACCTGATGAATAAAATCCAAAAGGCCAAACTGATCAACGGGCCGGCTTATGTGCACATATATTCCTCTTGTCCTACCGGTTGGAGGCACGAAATTGACAAAGCTGTAGAGGTCTCCCGGATGGCCGTGGAATCGCGGATCTTCCCCTTGTATGAGGTGATCGATGGACGTTATGTCTTAAACCGAAACGTCAAGAAACCCATATCGGTGGCTGATTACTTTAAGCCGCAAAGACGGTTCCGGCATCTTCGACCAGACGATATCGCCCATATCCAGTCGCGTGTCGACGCCGACTGGGCAGCTCTCCAACAAAAAGTGGCCGGGACCAATCCGGCGCCCCCGGAACCAGAGGCCGTCAGCAATAAAAAAGAGGAATAAGCGTTGAAGCCTGGAGGAGAGAAAAAGGTCCGTGGGTGCAATCTGCTTTGATCTTGATCAAATGCCGGCATCCAAACCGGATGGAGGCACTTAGCACAGCCACGGTCACTGAGTTAGACTGACTAATATGGCATAGAGAGGGCGCAATGGCCCTTTCTGTGCCATATTCTATTATCGTCGGTAGAAGATGGGTAGAAGATGGGCAGAAGATGGATTGGTCGGCCTTCATAATAAGTTACGCTGATAGGGGCCTTACATGACGTTTCCCATCAGAAATCTTTCAACGCTTTTCTCCAGCGGCCCCGGATGAGTAGTCAAATTATCCAGGCAATGGCGGCAGAGATTAAGCAGGTTTTCGGTCTGGGAAATCTCGCCCCCGCAACCGAAATTATTATTTCCACATAGATCGCAACGTTCGGGTAAAGGCACCCGGGCATCATTCCTCACAATTGTTGTTTTCATCGTGTTGCCCTCCGGAATGAGTTAATCCTTGGCCCAGGATCTGTCAAAGCCTCCAAGGCGCTAATATCCGGAAACTGCCTGGCTTCTATGCAAGAATAACTACCCATATTTTCCGGTACCAGTCCTGATCTAGCCGGCAGCGAAGGATCATAGATCAATATGACGGTGCACTTGCTTTTTTAGGCAACGTGCTCTCTGGCCTTCTCGGCTTTTATTATGCCTTATTCTTAAAAATTTTTCCATAGGTAGTGACCATCATTTTCATAGGAAGAAATCCTAGTGGCCGGGAGATTATCCCAAATGTAGCCTAGCCACTTGAGGGGCAGCATTGGGTCTACGGGGTGGGTGCCGGCATCGGCGGAGAAAGCAGGGGACGGTTGCCGTGGCTCAGAGGTCATCTGGCCGAGGATGACCAGTCTGACTGAGATGTCAATCTTTGGCCCCCTGTGGATCAGGATGACGTTCTTTAATGTCTTGCAACGCAAACTCGATCATGGCCTTGGCCAGAGGGGAGTGGGTTCGGCCACGGCGGTAGATGAGGTAGAAGTTGCGGGTTAGATCCAAGAACTGAATCGGTATCGACACCAGTTGTTTTAGGGCTAACTCATTGGTCACCGCGCGTTTGGACAAGATCGACACGCCCACTCCCGACTTTACCGCTTCCCGAATGGCTTCGGTCGAGCCCATTTCAGCGACTACGTTAATTTGATCCAGGGTGATTCCGACCTCTTCCATGGCTTCGAGCATACTTCTTCGAGTACCCGACCCCGGCTCTCGGATAATGAATGGCGCGGTTTTTAATTCCTCCGGGGTGGCACGTTTCCTCTTTGCCCAGGGGTGGTCCGCCGGGGCCACCAGGATCAAATCATCGCTTGTGAAAGGATGATGCTCCAACCGTTGATCATTGATTTTGGCCCCGACCAGGCCCAAATCCACCTCATTTTGCAGGACCATATCACCGACTCGCTTGGTCCCGGAGATAATCAAACTAATGGTTGTGTCCGGATACTTTTTTTTGAACCGACCTAGCAACTCCGGAAAGATATATTGGCCGGGAATGGTGCTGCCGCCGAGGCGGATCCGACCGGAGATGCGACCGCTGTAGGCTTCCATGGCTTCCAGGGCCTGGGTCCGGATGGATAAGATCTTCTTGGCGTAGCCATAGAGGAGCTCCCCGGCTCGGGTGGGAACGACTTCTCGCTGCAACCGGTCGAACAGCTTCTGGTTCAGTGACCCTTCCAAGGACATAATGTGTCCGCTCACGGTAGGTTGGGAGAGTCGAATTTCCTCGGCGGCTTTGGAGAAGCTGCCCAGTTCATAGACCTTGCAGAATAATTCTAAGCGGTGAATATCCAAACCCATGGCCTTACGTTAATTGTTATTGATTCTAATAAGATGAGTTAGATGATCACATCAACGTTTTTGGGGTGTCGGATGTTGTCATTTCCAGCGGAACGAGAAATCTTACACGTGTTCGTCCTGAGACTTCTATAAAAAAGACAATTATGACCGTTCTCAGTATTGTGTACCACACTAGTCAGAATTCAGCAATCTTAATTAATCGGGCAGCCTTTCAATCGGGCACTATCGACCACTTCCACATTATTAATGATGGGCGAATGGCCATGGAAGATTGATTGACTGTCGAGGAGGATTCAAAGCGGGCAAGTCGAACTAAACTCTTGCTTCGGACACAGTTAACGCAGTTATCAGGGTTGGTTTAAAAAGAGCAAATGGCCATAGGCAAGCCTTGACACTCCCATGAAAATAGTATATTATTAATATCAAATAAGTAATTGTGATGGCTGGTCATTATGTTTTTTGACGAAATTCAGGCCAACTTGGGACGGTCGTCTAATAGGGTCTGGCAGGTTTTTTCTTGGCCACCGTATTTTTTAGTAAAGTTATTCTTGTGAACCGCCGAAGAGTTGGATATGACTTAAAAGCATGGGCTGAAGCAAGACTATGGCAGTATAACAGATGAGGTCTGCCTGAGGACCGGGATATCGAAAACCTTCCGGCCGGGCTTTACGTAGTTTCCACCCTTGAACTGGATTTTTTTGTCAGGTCAAAAAATGAGCGATAAAAAAATTCCCCGGATCACTTTAGAAGTTCAAAGTGGCGCGTTTACCATTAGGACAGAGGATGTCATTTATGACATCGTGGTCAAACCTGATCCTAATGCCACCAGGGTGATCGAAAAGATAGTGGAAAAGGAAGTCCCGGTATACAGCGAAGCTCTTTCTATACCTGCAGCGCCTCCGCCTCCCGCAGCACCTGGGCCCTCGGATTCGGGGACAACTGAAGATGAAAAGTTTTATGAAGAAGTTACGGCCGAGATGTATTCCGAGATCGGCACCCTGGCCAAGCAACTGAGTATCTCCTTGAAAGGTGTCAGTGTCTCTGATCTCGCCGGAATGGACATGGCCTCCGCCGGGAAAGAACTGGAGACTGCCAAGGGGCAATTGGAGCAGGTGGTCAATCTAACTGAATCGGCCACCATGAACATTATCGACAAGGTGGAGGAAATTGAAGAGGTCTGCAAGGAGATCCAACAAAATCTGGAAAAAATAAATGAATTTGAACCCCTGAGCGAAGAATCCCGCAACAAAATTATGGATGATATCGGTAAATTGGCCGAAGATTATCCGGAAATCCAATCGGTCGTTGGGACCGTTCTGCAAAACGAAGAAGCCATTTACGAGAAACTAAAAGAAGTCTCCTTATCGACTGCCTCAGCGCCACCATCGCCGGTGGTCAGTAAACCCGCCGGACCACCTGCCCGAGTTTTTCCTTTAGACACGACATTTCAGACAATCTACGAATTATGCACGAACGAGGTGGTCAAGAAACACATCAAAACCATGCGGGAGAAACAACATAATGAGTTTGACCATGAGGCCATTAATGAGTATCTTTCCGCCAAGACTGAGGGCCTGGTCGTAGAAGATGGATTCTTGAATGTCCCCATCAAGGCTATTTTTGAATCCCTGTACAAAGCTACCCCCAACGAAGAGTTTAAGACCCTGATCAAGAAGATGAACTCCAATTCCGAAAAAATATTTCTTGATCAGTTTATCCCGTTGGATATGCCGCCAGAGGCGGAACCGACCCCCGATCAAGAGGATGAATCGGCCAGCTCCGCTTCCGTGGAAACCCTCATCAGCGGCAATGGGCACTTCACCGAAGTCTTAGATCTCATTTCCCAAAATATCTCCACCCTGCGGGAAAAAGGCGAGCTCTT
>JADFXK010000201.1 GCA_015233625.1 Deltaproteobacteria bacterium
AGAGTAGTCTGAATCTTCGATTTGCCAAAACTTTCGAATGAAATCAAGCTACAGCGTCGGATCTTGTCCGAGATTCTGATCCGGGTGTTGAAAATGACCTGCTGAACCAGTTCTACGGAATGCCCCAGGGAGTATTTCTTGGTGTAAATAAAGGCGGCAATACACATCACAAAAAGAAGGAAGTACCTGAAATTCAACCCTCCTTCCGGAAAATTGTTGGCCGCCCCATTAATGACGACCATCACCAGCCCTTGGGCCAGGCCGGCAATAGTGGCCACGGCCAAGACCCGGAGGCCGCCGAAATTGGATTCTTTCCTCATTAAAGAGAGAAACTTAGAGTTCATTTATGGTCATCCAAAATTGTAATATGTCATCCCGCTGCCACTAGATCTTTTCCCGGGTAGCTTCGACCCTCTCTTCTTGTGACATCGCAGCCAGGGCGGCAACCTCTCCTACATTCAGTCCCAGCCCTTCCGCCACGCGGGTTCCATAATCGCCATCGGCTTTGTAAAAGATGGCTGTCTGGCGGAGTTGAATCCGCTTTTGGGCGTGGCCCAGGTGGGAGACAATGTTACCAATGAGATTGGTCTTATCCGTATCCGATAGAACCTTGCGGTAGATGTCTCCAGCTTGCACAAAATCATCGTTCGGGTGGGTATACGGTTGCCGGGCGGCTAGTCCCGAAACGTTGAGCGGAGGTTCAACTGCTTTGGGATCAGGTACCGGGCCATGGAAACTGTTCGGGTAATAATTGGGGTAACCGGCACTGGTCGCTCCGGAGCTCATGAAGCCGTCTCGCTGATAGTTGTGTGCGGCGCAGGCTTTGGGGGCGTTGACCGGTAAGAGGTGAAAGTTGGGACCGAGGCGGTGCAAATGAGTGTCATGGTAACTGAACAGGCGTCCCTGCAGCATCTTGTCGGGAGAAGGACCGATTCCCGGCACAAAGTTGGCGGGTGAGAAGGCGGATTGCTCCACCTCGGCAAAATAATTAAGGGGATTACGATTGAGGACCATGCGGCCGACCGTGATGGGCGGGAAATCAGCATGGGGCCAGACCTTAGTAATGTCAAAGGGGTCGAAGCGGTATCCCTCGGATTGTTGCTGGGACATGATTTGTACCTCCAACCGCCAGGAGGGGTATTCGCCGCTCTCGATGGCCTGATGAAGGTCACGGGTGGCATGGTCCGGGTCCACGCTTTTCATGCGGTCGGCCTCTTCCCGGGTCATATTTTGGATACCCTGCTCGGTCTTAAAGTGATACTTCACCCAGACGTAGTCCTTCTTATCGTTGTACCACATATAGGTGTGGCTGCTGAATCCGTGCATGTGTCTGAAGCTTCGAGGAATACCTCGGTCGGAGAAGAGAAAGGTGACTTGATGAACAGATTCCGGTGTAAGAGAGAGAAAATCCCAGAACATGTCGGGGTCCTTAAGGTTGGTTACCGGGTGGCGCTTTTGGGTGTGGATGAAATCAGGGAATTTCAAAGGATCTCTAATGAAGAATATCGGTGTATTGTTCCCCACCAGGTCATAGTTGCCTTCCTCGGTGTAAAATTTTATGGCAAAACCGCGCGGGTCGCGTTCGGCATCCGCAGAACCTCTTTCGCCGCCCACGGTGGATAAGCGAATGAAAAGTTCAGTTTTTTTGCCAATCTGAGACAAGAAATTAGCTCTGGTGTATTGGGTGACGTCATGAGTCACCTCAAAATAGCCGTAGGCCCCTGCACCCTTGGCATGAACTACCCGCTCGGGAATGCGTTCACGATCAAAATGGCCCAATTTTTCCAAGAGGTGGACGTCCTGCATCAGAACCGGACCTGGGTTGCCCGCAGTCAAGCTGTTCTGGTCGTCATTGACCGGCGCGCCAAAGTTCGTCGTTAATATCTTGTGCTGTTTCGCCATTTGATACCTCCTCTGAAAAGGTCGCAGTCAGTGGTATTGGGTCAACCACAATTGCCATTTTGATCGTTGCGGGTCTTGTGGCCCTCGAATATTTCGTTTAATATTCCAGATATTAGACCGGCATTATGGGCCAGATGATCGTTTTTCAGCATGTCCAGGTGATGTCCGCAACCGGGGTAGCTATGGAACTCGGCGGTCGTTACGGCGGACCAGTCCTGGTTTAGGCTATCGTCCTCCCAATTCTGGTGGTCGTGAACCGCGGTTATTAAATGGATATTGGTATTTAACCTACCGGAATGATTAAGTCCGGTCAGATAACTCATGTATGCTTTGGTCTGCTGGATAATCTCCGTCCCGGCTACAGTCGAAGAAGGGGAAAGATCACTTTTGTGCGGGCCGGGGGGATAATCCCTGACCAGATTGGCGTAATAATCTACCTCGGATAAATCTAGGTTGCGGTTCACCTTGGGTTCCCCTTGTCGCCGCCAACTATCCAACAGAAGGATATCAGTCACCTGCCGCCCTCGGCCGCTCATAAATCTGGCCAACTCAAGGGCCAGATTACCGCCACCGGAATACCCGAACAAAACTAATGGACCGGAAGGTTGCCGGGCACAGATTGATTCGGCATATTTCTCCAGCCGATCTTCTTCAAGCGCAAAATCGAAGCTGCAAATAGAGTAGTTGGTCAGTTGCGTAGCCAGACCCTGATAGACCACTCCATATCCGGGAAGCGGCGGGAAAAAGAAGACCTGCCGGGGCTGGTTGGGGTTGAACAAAATCATCGGAATAGCCGTCTGTTCCGATTGGGTCGGAGGTAAATTTGAAATCTGTCGGGCCAGATTATGTATGGTCAAGGCCTGAAAAACAGCGTTCAACTCCACCTGGACATCCAGGTCTTTCTTAATTCTGGAGACCAACCGAATGGCCTTGATGCTATGCCCACCCAGATCAAAGAAGTTATCGTGAATTCCAATTTTCGGCCGGCCCAAAACCTCTTCCCAGATGGAGACCAGTTTCGCTTCCAGTTCATTGCCGGCCGGCACGTATTGATGTTGTCTGGAATAGACGGCTGCCGGATCTGGCAAGGATAGTTTATCTACCTTTCCGTTGGTGGTCAATGGAATTCGTTCCAAATGGATGAAATAAGCCGGCACCATATAATCTGGGAGAAACCGGGCCAGGTAAGCCCGCATTTCATCCACGTGGAATTCCGATCGGCAAGCAAGGTAGGCCACCAGCTCTGCGGCTGTCCCCTGGAGGCTCCGGGCCAAGACCACTGCCGCCTCAACGTCCGGATGTTGCATCAGAGTATGTTCAATTTCGGCCAACTCAATCCTGAATCCTCTTATCTTGACCTGATCGTCTTTTCGTCCCAGGAATTCCAGATGGCCGTCCGGCAACCATCGGCCCAGGTCCCCGGAGCGGTAAAGCTTCTCCCCCGGTCGAAAGGGATGATCAATAAATTTTTGAGCTGTGGTTTCAGGTTGGTTCAGGTAACCCCGAGCCAGCCCATGTCCGGAAACACAAATCTCTCCTGGAATGCCTTGAGGGGCCAGGTTCAGTGACTCGTCTAAGATGAAAACGGAGGTGTTGGCGATGGGCCGACCGATGGGAATGCGATTATCGTATAATCTGTCTGGATCGACCTGGTGAAAGGACACGCAGACAGACATTTCGGTGGGTCCGTAAGCATTAAAATACTGCTTAGTCCGACTGTAATAAAGAGCATCACCGACTATGGCCGGTTCCCCTGCGGTAATGATGGTCTTGACCGGTCCCAATTCATTACCTTCCAGACTGGCCAGGTAAATGGGGGGGAATGTTATCACGCTAATCTGGTGTTTTTCCAGATAATCCAGAAACAGGTCGGGTCGGCTAATGGTGTCCTTGCTGATCAGGACCAGGGCCGCTCCGGCGAACAGGGCCATGAACACCTCGGATAAGGAGGCGTCAAAGCAGGGGGAGGCGAATTGGACTACCCGGTCCGAGCCGGTGACGCCAAACTCTCTGACCTGATCCAGGGACATATTTACAAACCCCTGGTGACCAATCATGACCCCTTTAGGTTTTCCGGTGGAGCCGCTCGTATAAATGACATAGGCCAGGTTCTGCGGAGTAATCCGACCGACGGGATTGTCGGGCGACCGGCCGGCTAAACTAGCCAGATCAATTACTTGGGCCACCGAGAAGGACCTGTGAGGGGGGAGATACTTATCTTCGGTCAGCAACACCCGGCAGCCACTGTCCCGGAGCATGTAGTTGATCCGTTCCTCGGGGTAACTGGGATCAAGGGGTAAATAGGCGCCGCCGGCCTTGAGTATCCCCAAGAGACCAATTACGGCCCAGCCAGACCGGTCGACCAGCAAACCGACCCGTTCTTCCGGTTGGATGTCCTGGTGGCGCATCAGGTATTGGGCCAGGTAATTGGCCCGCTCATTGAGTTCGCGGTAGGTCATCTGGGCATCTTCAAAAATCAAGGCGAGCTGGTTCGGGGTCCGGGCCGCCTGGGCTTCAAACAAGTCGGTAATGGTTTTGTCCCTGGGGTAGGCCGCCTCGGTTCGATTGAACTCGACGAGCAACCGGTGTCTTTCCTCGTTGGTCAGCATCTCCAAACGGTTGACCGGAGTGGTCAGGTTGATCACCGCGGACCTGGCCAATTGTTCGAGATGTCCGGCCAGTCTTTGAATCCGGTCCGGAGAATAGACCCGCCCGTTATAGTTGAACTCAAAGCCCAGTTCCTGATCCGGAAATGCGGCGATCAAAAAGTCATAATTAGTTTGTTCAAAGGCCTCCGCCCGGGAAATAGTCAATCCGGACAAGGGCACCTGAACGGATTCCAGGGGGTAGTTTTCAAAGACCATGATATGGTCGAACAGACCCTGTTTCAAATTATGGTTAGCTTGGATTTCGGCCAATGAGTGATAGTGGTGGGGACCACTGGAGATGGCCGCGCGGCTGACTCGCCGGAGCAAGTCGGCCAGCGTGTCGTCCGCGGTGAAGGTTATTCTGACCGGGATGGTGTTCATGAATAGCCCGATCATCCGGTCGATGGCCGGGATGTCGGGTGGCCGTCCGGAGACGATGACCCCAAAAACCACGTCATCCACCCCATTGTATCGACTGAGCAGGACCCCCCAGAGGCTCTGGACCAGGGTGTTGATAGTCACCTGGGCCCGGCCAGCCAATTCATTCAGTTGATTGGTGAGCAGGGCATCAAATTTGATCC
Organism: Deltaproteobacteria bacterium; assembly: GCA_015233625.1. Classification (GTDB taxonomy): domain Bacteria; phylum Desulfobacterota; class JADFXK01; order JADFXK01; family JADFXK01; genus JADFXK01. Next base: position 5,132 of record JADFXK010000201.1, read on the forward strand.
GCAGCCTGGCTGGAAGGTAGCCTTGGGCGGAGTTGGAAGCAGCTTCTTTGGGGATGGTCGCCAGATGGTCATAGCCGGTCAGGTAATTTTGCCAGTAGGCTTGGGCGGCCTCTTGATCTACCTTCTCGATCCATCTGATATAATGGCTAAATGGGGTGACCGGCGGCAAATTGGGTTTTGCCCGCCGACTCAGGGCCTGGTAGATGGTCAATAGCTCTTCGTGAACTATCCCGGAACACCACCCGTCCAGCAAAATGTGATGGAAGCTCCAGACGATCTCAAAACGCTGGTCCTCCATCTGCAGCACGGCGACCCGGATGAGGGCATCACTGGTCAGGTGGAATGGTCTTTGCCGATCTTTTTGCAGGTAGTCTTCCCAGGCAGCCGTCTGTTGCTCCGGATTGAGCGATCTCAGATCCCGGTACGTAAATTCGATGGTTCTTTTCTTTAGCACCACCTGGAGCGGTTGTGGCACCTGTTCATAGACAAAGGCTGTCCGTAGGGTGTCGTGCCTGCTAAGTAGTTCATTCCAACTAGCTTCAAAGACGTCAATATCCAGGTGACCGGAGATACGGTAGGTCAACTGCTGGAAATAGGCCTGGGACGTCCGGTCATACAGGGAGTGAAACAGAAGACCTTCCTGCATCAGGGACAAGGGATAGATATCCTGTACATTTTCTTTCTTAAGCATTGGCGAACATCCGATCAAAGTCGTCTAGGGTCAGTCCTTTGTAAGTCAGATCCCCTGGCGTCAACTCGGTTGATTTCCTGGATTTACAATGGGCCAGGAGAAGCAAGAGGGCTTTCTTGTACTCGTCCAGGATGAATTGGATGGTGCCGGCGCGGTAGTGCCTTTCATTGTAGGAGATGGACAGGCGGAAGCGGCCGGAGAGAACCAGACAGTTGATATCCAGGTCGTGGTGCCGCACTGCCGCAGGATTTACCGGGGGACCGGACGCTTCGTCGACCAGGCGGAACAGTTCGGAGTCGATATCTTCATCAAACCGACCCAGATAATTGAAACTGATCTGGGGGGTCAGCTTGAAGTACAGATCCTGTTTCAGGTCACCTGGAGTCAGATACTTCAAGATACTGTAGCCGAATCCTTTATGGGGAATCCGGCGCAGGATCTCCTTAGTATATTTGATTTGATAGCCCTCGTCAGAAGCCTCGGGAAGCTCCAGAATGACCGGATAAGCGCTGGTAAACCAGCCAACCGTGCGGGAAATGTCAACTTTTTCAATGACCTGCTCTCGGCCGTGTCCTTCCAGAGTGATCAGAGCCGTGTTCCGGCCCGTCCAGGCTTTCAGGGACCGGGCCAGGGCGGTCAATAGGATATCATTAATCTCGGTATTATAGGCATGATGGACCTGGGTCAGGAGGTCCGTAGTTTCTAAGGCAGACAAGGTGAATTCCAACAATCGGCTATCTCTAACCAGATTGTGGGGGGATTCAAGGTCTCGGGGCAGGGGCGGGATAATGGTAGATTCCAGGTTGCCCCAGTATGTTTTTTCCCGCAGCAAGTGGGGATTCCTGGCATACTGGTGAATGTGCTCGGCCCAATATTTGAATGAATGGGTTTTAGGCGGCAATTTGATCGGCATTCCAGCCAGATGCTGGTGGTAGGCGGTGGCCAGGTCCTCCAACAGAATCCGCCAGGAGACAGTGTCAATGACCAGGTGATGGATGACGATCAGCAAACGGTCGCCATCCGGCAAATGGAACAGGACGGCCTTCATCATCGGCCCGGTCGACAGACTAATCCCGGCCTGGACACCGGCCGCGTATGATTCCAGCCGGGACATGGCATCCGACTCGTGGCTCAGGTCGATGGCCTCAAAACTGAAAGGATACTCAACGGAGGCATTCTCCTGAATGAGTCCATCATCGTTTTGGTGGTAGCGCATCCGCAATGCGTCATGATGCTCTTGAATGGTCCGCAGGGCTTCCCGGATGGCTGCAGGGTCAAACCCATGCTTTGAAAAGAGCATCGCGGATTGATTAAAATGATGCCGACTTACCTGGTGTTGTTCAAAAAACCAGGCTTGAATGGCCGTCAAGGGGACCGTCCCGGAAATGACCTCTTGGCCGGCCATTTGCTCCAGACTGGTGATTCTGGGCGCCAGTTGGGCGATGGTGGGATACTGAAAGATATCTATGACCTGAAGACTCAGGTTGCTCTGCCGCAGGCGGGAAGCAATTTGAATGGCCTTAATGGAGTCGCCTCCGATTGAAAAGTACTTATCATGAATACCGATAGGCTGGCGACCTATAACTAGTTCCCATATTTCCGCCAATGTGGCTTCCACCTTATCGCGCGGGGGGGCATACGCGGCCCTGGTCGCGGCTGCTCCCTCTTCCGGGTCAGGCAAAGCCAGCTTGTTGATTTTGCCATTTGGTAATAAGGGAAAGGCGTCAAGCTTGATGAAGTGTCCCGGAATCATGTAGTCTGGGAGTTCTTGACTCAAAAAGGCTCGTAACTCCATCGTGTTCAGTTCCGGTCTGACCTGAGGCAGGCCCTGGACAAACAGTCTCTGATAAAAAGAGTTGCCCTGAAATTCCTGGGGAAAGTGGTAAGTGTCATAACGAAATTCCATCATCGGCTGATTTTGCATGACGACTTGACCGTTGATGAAATAGTCGGGGTTG
>JADFXK010000202.1 GCA_015233625.1 Deltaproteobacteria bacterium
CTGAAAGAAACACTTATTCCCCACCTGACTCTTAGAAAAAGCAGAAAACATAATAATCAGTTGCTGGTTGGAGACATCGGGCTTCTTGAGCATATCCAAAGCCCGCTGCACCGTCTTAGGAAACGGCGGAAGGTTTTTGACCTTCTTTACCACCTCAAATATGTCGGTCATAGCTCCACCATTTCCTCACCAGGCATCTTGACCAGGACCTGACCGGTGGTGATGTTGAGGCGCATGGTCCGGTTGGTCACGCCACCTATCGTCTGGGAGACGATGCGCACATTGTTTCTAGACAGGATATTAACCAACGCCTCGTAGTTTCGGCGGCCAATGTTGAAAAAATTGGTTTCATCCATAATTTGGGAGCCGCCGGCCACCTTAACCACCAGGCGATTCTTTTTGGCGCCCATGGCGTAACATGTCCGAAACAAAAGGGGTATCCCCGTGTCCGCAAACATAAATGGATTAGCTTTGGCTTTCGATGTATCTATCTGTGATTCTGGTAACATATAGTGAAGAAGACCGCCCACTTTGGCCACCGGATCATGAATGGCCACACCAATACATGAACCCAGGGAATAGGTGACCAGGACTTCATCTTGATTACTTGATGTCTTCATGTCGGCAATGCCGACGATCACAGTATTCCTAAGCAGTTCTTTGTACATAGAATAACCATTACCGGTCATCTGCGGTATCCGGGGAATTGGAGATCATTCCAGAAAAGGCATCAAACGAAGGACTCGAAGAAAACCACAGAGCGCGCCGCGGGCTCTTCTTGTCCTGGATATAAATAGCTATTTACTATAAACTGTTGGTTTAACATACTTAAATAAGTGTTTTACCCCAGCCAGGCTTTCCGAATGTCCCACAAAAAGGTGGCCGTCTTCACCCAACTGTTGATAATATTTATTAACCAGGGTCTCTTGGGTAGACCGGTCAAAATAGATCATCACATTCCGGCAAAAAATAACGTCGAAGGGCCGGTTGAAGGGAAAAGGTTTCATCAAGTTCAGGTAACGAAAGGTAATGATATTCTGCAGGGTGTCTTTGACCCGAAAGTATCCTTGCCACGGCCCGTTGCCCCGCTGAAAATAGGTCCGCAGCATATTTGGGGGAATACCGGCGACCCGGTCCTTTTCATAAAGACCGCATTGGGCCTTATCCAGCACCTGGGTGGACACGTCCGTAGCCAGTATCTTGATGTCCCAGCAGCCTCGATCGGGTAAGGCATCTAGGACAGTCATGGCAATGGAATAGGGTTCCTCGCCCGTGGAACATCCAGCGCTCCACAGCCGCAACTGATTATTATGTTTTCTGCTTTTTCTAAGAGTCAGGTGGGGAATAAGTGTTTCTTTCAGAAAGGTGAAGTGATCTGATTCCCTAAAAAAACTGGTGACATTGGTAGAGATGGCGTTGACCATGGCGATAACTTCATCTTGGTTCTGACCGCTTTTGATATATTCATAGTATTCCTTAAAGGAAGACAGCGAAATCTCCCTGATCCTCTTACTTAATCGGGCCTTCACCAGTTCTTTCTTGCCTTCATGCAGATTAATGCCCACCTGCTGATAAATCAATTCTCGAAATCGTTGAAAGTCAGCGTCGGTACAGGCTATTTCGGCTATTAGGCCCGGTTGGCGCATTCAAATAACCCCGCCACATCTATGATCAATCCAATTCGGCCGTCACCCATGATGGCTCCTCCGGCTATCCCCTTAAGTTTATTAAATGCCTCGCCCATGCTTTTGATCACCACCTCTTGTTTTCCAATCAAGGTATCCACCAGCAGACAGCGCTTGGTCGCCTCATTTTCCACCACCACCACCAGTCCTTCGGTGGGATTAGTAATGGAATCAGGAACGTTAAACAGGCGGTTTAAGCGAATCAGGGGTAGGAGCCCATTCCGCAGTTTGATCGTTTCACCTGTCTGTTGCACCGTTATAATATCAGCTTGATTTGGCCGGAATGACTCAACTACGGAAAGAGTGGGGATGATATACCGTTCCTTACCTATGCCCACGATAATCCCGTCTATGATGGCCAGGGTCAGGGGGAAGCGGAGCATAAAAGAGGTGCCCTGCCCCTGAGTTGATTCTATTTCGATCTGGCCTCTGAGTTCATTCACCACATTTTGGACCACATCCATGCCCACGCCCCGGCCGGATACGTCAGTCACTTTTTCGGCCGTGGAAAACCCCGGAGCAAAAATCAAAAGGAAAATCTCTTTGTCGGATAATTCGGCGCCTTCTTGAATCAGACCTTTTTCCTCGGCCTTCTTGATAATCTTTTCGTGATTAAGGCCGCGGCCATCATCGGTTATCTCTATCATCAATTTGCCGCCTTGATGGAAGGCGTTCAGAGAGATCAGGCCGGTGGCGGGCTTGCCCGCCCGGACCCGGTCGTCTGGATCTTCAATGCCATGATCGACTGAATTTCGAATCAAGTGGACCATCGGCTCATAAATCTTGTCGACCATCTTACGGTCAAGTTCCGTCTCTTCCCCCGTGGTCACGAAGTTGACCTTTTTATTCGATTTCCTGGCCAGATCCCGCACCAGTCGGGACACCTTTTGAAAGGTCAGTTTGATCGGAACCATTCTCAAGGACATGGCGGTGCGCTGAATTTCTGAAGTGATCCCGGTAAGCCGGTTGAATTCGCGAGATAATCTTTGGTTCTGCTGAGCCAGAGCAGCAATGTCCTGGCTGACCATGGACTGGGCGATAACCAACTCCCCCACCATATCCACCAGGTAGTCCAGCTTTTCCGTACCAACCTTGATCGTCTCCTGAGCTTCGACCTCCACGGTCTTCTGCTGATTGAGGGCCTTAGCCACGACACCGGCTGTGACCAGCCCCTTTTCCACCAGCACCTCGCCGAAGAGCCTGCCTTCCTTCCTCATTTCCGGTGATTCCAGGGTTTGATCGATGTCCGAATAGGAGATCGCCCCCATCTCCACCAGCATTTCGCCAAGTGGGAGATTCTCCTTGGGCAGCAAAACCGGCTCAGTTTCCGGGACAACTTCCTGTCCATTAATTGCGAGATCTTCCTCCGGCGGTAAAACCGGCTCAGCCTCCGGAACAACTCCTTTTCCTTGAATGAGGTGATCAATCCGTTCCAGATACGGGGTCAGGTCGACTTGCGGTTCCACATCAAGGCCGCAAGCCAGGTTGTCCTTCAATTGCTTCAACAAATTGTTGATCACGTCCACTGATTCGAGAATCAAGTCCACCACTTGCGGGGTCATGGACATTTCGCCTTCCCGCACCTTGTCCAGGAGGTTCTCCAAATGGTGCGCAAAGGTATTGGTGGTGACCAGGTTGATAAACCCGGACACACCCTTAACGGTGTGGAAGGCCCGAAACACAGCATTAACCAAATCCGTATTATCCGGATCGGATTCCAGATCGAGCAAATGTTTCTCTACCTCGCCTAAAATATCAGCAGCTTCAGTAATAAATTCGTAACATGTTTCTTTGTCGGTTATTTTGTGTTCTGAAATATGGGTCGCCGGTTGCTCACACACGGGTTCTCTCGCCGGCCCCTCAGCGGTTAGCTCCGGCAGGCCGAAAATATCCCTTAGCTGGGCCAGATAGTCCTTTATCTCAACATCCTTATCGGTGCCTCTGGTCAGATCCTGGAGGAGAGTCACCCCTGAGGACAATACCTCGGGTACCATTTTGGCGGCCTGGTGTCCCTGCTCTAAAATAGCAAATTCCACCACTGCCTCCAGGGCGCGGCAGAGGACTCTCATCTGACTGTCAACGGCGGTGGTGTTCTTAATGTTATTGATGTTGCTGAGTAACTTCCCTAATCCAGCCAGATCGCCGTATTCCAGCATGACCAGTTCCATGGCCAGGTTATCCAACAGGGATTGAAGTTCCGATTCGTTTTGATCCATGGGGCATCCTCTTGAAGACTATCGATGATGGACAAGTTGAATGGGCCACCGACCTCAAGATTCGGGTTAGCCTTCTTCACCGCACTCCGGGTGGAGCCGCCGGGCGTTATTCAATTAAGGTCATCTGTCGAGGCCTGAGACTGAGCCAGGCAGTTGGCAATCAATGATTAAGTCAGAATAATTTACATAAGTTAAATCGGTTGGACCGGCTGCCGACGATAATGGCACAATCTGAATAGTATATATCAGAAGTAATTCAAAATGCAAAATGAATTTATCCCCCAAGCCGCCATATCCTTGCTGCCGTTGAATTGCATCGCCAGTGGGAAAGATACCACAGATGACACTCCCGGTTGGTCATTCTCACGAGAACTGAGAAAACGGTCAAGAAGACCATCGGAGGCGAGGTGGGATTGGAAGGGTGGGATTTGGATTTCAGCCGGTTACAACGGATCAATATCAGCAGATGAGAAATGCGAGATGGTGTTCTTCTTAGCCATAATTTAATCCACAGATTGAACCGATTTGCGCAGATTAGAAAAAACGCGGGTCTTTTCCATTGCGTTTATCTGCGCCATCTGTAGATTTGAGATAGGGGCGGTTCGCGGGCCGGAAGCCGAAAATCTCGGCCGGAACTCAGTCTCCATTTCGGATAGGCGGGATAAAGCTGAAGAATTCCGTGTCGTCGTTTATCTGCTTCAACCAGGCCAGGAGATCTCTATTGGACAAATCCGGAGCAAGCTGTCTGGCCGCACAACTGACCGCCTGGTATTCCAGGGGCAGGGAGTTCTGAAATAGTCCGGGATTGTCGGTGGCGATCAACACATATATTTTACTTGATTTGTCTCCCGGTATCGGACTATGCCAGCGAAAGATGGGATGCTCTTTAATCTTCTCCAACAGGCTGATCCTGATGTTGCTCAAGGGGCAGGCTTCAATGGCCAGTTGTTTTTCCTCCACCTTCTTCTCCAGCAAGTCCTGCGCCCCCTGGAGCACCTCCAGCCATTGATCCAATTTCTTCCGGTCTTGCTTTATTGGGATAATTTCTTTGCCTTTTTCCCAGACTTTCCGGTCATGGTGATAGCGATGGAAAAGGTTGAACGCTTTCTCGTAGTTTCTTTTCCATTCATTAAAAGATTCCTTCTGATAAGGTAACTCCTGCTCCAACCGAGTCGGCCCAAACCGCCTGAACTGCCAGGCTTGATAGAGCAGATCGGCTCCGTGCTCCTCTCCTCCATAAACTTCCAGGCAATGTCTATTTATTTCGTCTCTGAGGCCGGTCTTGAACCCGCGGCTGTAAAGGTCCTGATGGAACAGCCAGACCAGGTTGTCCAGCCATTCCAGCCGGGGCAGCCTGACCTCTCCGGCCCGCTCCAGCCACAGCTTGGGATCGAATCCCAAGGCGGTACAGTGGCCCATTCGGCTGCCGGGAGGCATGTCCAGAAACTCCAGGGCCTCGTCAATAGCCCGCAACCCGGACAGGAGGTGGTGGAACTCCTCACCCACATGATAAGTAAAGCGGAGTGGCGGGAGAACCAGTTTGCCGCTCAATGCACGGATCTCTATCGGGAAATAGGTTCGGCGCCGGCTAAGCGTGTTTTTCAGGTAGCGAAACACCGGGGCAAAGACCTCCGGCGGCGTCTTAAGTTCGTTTCCCGCCCCGTCCACGCCTACCACATACCGGCCTAACTGGTTGACATTCTCTCTGGCCCAGAGCAGAGTCACGGCCTGCCGCAATAATGAATGACGCAACTCCAGATGACGTCCGGCAATGAATTCTTGACCCGCCTGTCCTGCTTGCTTTTCCCGCGCCTTATCGTCGCCTTTGATGAAATGACAGATAATGCCCAGGCGGTAGTTGACGCCTCCCTCCTCGTTCTTCCGACCGGACTTCTCATTCTTTGGCCCAAAACCAAGCGGTTTATTGTCCAGGTCCTGGTCATTTTTGGGGCACATCTTATCGAAGTGACTAACTAACGGTTTTAATTTCCCGCTCAGGAACTCATACCTGGCCGGTCTCCCGGCAATTCGCGCCTCCAGGCCTTTCAACTTACCGGTTCGGTCGAGTTGAATCAATCGCGCTCGGTGGAGATGATTTTCCATTTCTCTTCTCAATCCGGAGGCGGCCAGCATGTCGAACAGGTCAAAACCCTTCATATTCTTCTGGTGCAACGCCACCCGGTGGACCATGGACATGATGAGATGATAGACATGCAGGGCCACTGACACGAGTTCATCGGGTTGCCTCATTAGCCGGAAAAAAGCATGCACCCAAACCGCGCCTTCGTTAATCAGGGCGTGTCCAACGCGCCCGCCGGGGAGTAATTGACCGGGATGCCTGGTCATGGGAATGCCGGCCGAGGGAGGGTCGAACGGTAAACCCGGATTTCTGATGGTGTCTCCGAGCCAGCCGACGAACTCAGGCGTAAACGGTTTCTCGGTAAGAAGCCAATAGACGATCCATTCCCGAATCTGCCGGGCCATTCTCAAGTAGGAAAACAAAATATGTGGTGGGGCACCAGGCAGGTAGAGATTCCACAAATGCATTTGATCCGGATCTGAATGGACATCCTTGATCCAGGCCTTGGGATGCTTAAGTATTTGATCCCAAAGGAGAGCAGGATGGGCGCTGTTGTTGTAATGCAGGTGCGTCTCCGTCAAACCGTCATGCAATAACGGTTCCAGGAAAGGATCTTCGGGCAAGGGAATAATCGGGCCGGAGAATATCCGGTCAATCGCGTCAAAACCGACGACATTTTCATGAATGGCTTCAGCCACCCGATAGGCCATCAACGGCAGAGTCGACAACTCCGCGCTTAGACCTTCGACCCAGGGCAATGTTCCCTTGTTGGTAAACCGGAGTTCCTGGTCGCGCCAGGCAAATAGATACTCAGCCAGGACCTTGAAACTATTGCTCAAGCCTGACCAATGCCCGATCCCGGATGGTAACAACTCGTCCAAGAGATATTTCCGTTGATGTTCGGGCAATTCGGGCATCCGCCGGGTAAAGGCCAGGTGAACCCGTTCCTTCAGATCCTTGTTCCGGCTCAAGACGCAATACATCATCTCGGGCAGCAAACCCAACAATTCCAGCTCAGTCAGGAAGACGGAGCGAAGGATCAATGGAATATTTTCAGGTGGGGTCAATTGGGTGTTCCTTCTTGTTTGGCGGTGGTCTTAGATCACTTGCATCTTATACATCTGAGAGATGCAGTCCAGCGCTTCTTGGCTTTTTCTTCGCCTTTCTTCCGATCCTCGTCATTTCTCATCGGTGGCGTCGGCCCAAGGCTGCACAGCAGGGTGTAGAGAGAATAGTTGCCTTGCTCAACCACAACATCGATTGGCTTCGGGTCTTTATTTATATCGTTACCAGTCTTCCATATTATTGGCTGACCACTTACCTGGGTCACTTTGATTTCTGGAAAGAGGCCATCCATACCTTTCAGTATGTTCTGATCGATTGGAGAAAGAAGGAGCCACAGAAGCGGACAGTTTACCCAGTACTGGAAGAACGGATATTGATTCACCCGAGATTTATCCTCAGATCCTTCTGTGATAAGAAAAATATTTCTTTTAAGAATATCGTTACCTCTGAGCATGTTTTCCCGGTCGAGTTTTATCAATAAGTCGCCAACCTTACTCTTCTCGGCGCCAACATCACTCTTCCCGGTGTTTCTCCATATAATTTCTTCAACCAGAATGGCATTCAAGAAGGCCAGTGTGGCACGACGAAGCATCTCACCCACCGACCATTCGCACAAGGCTAATGCATCTGCCTGGGTGCGAAGGTCGGAATGAGTTCGGCGCCAAATGGCCCTCAGCACCAGCACAGGTGGCACTTCCACATGAGAGCAC
>JADFXK010000203.1:0-564 GCA_015233625.1 Deltaproteobacteria bacterium
AAAGTTGAATCTTTTTTTTTCAACTTCATAAGGAGCCTTTCGGGAGTAAGCTTATTCCTTTTGAATGTAGGACCGTCAGCTCACTCCCGATGAGCACCTTAAGTCAATGACATTGAGGTGGCAGCCAGTCATCCGGTCATTGTTTCCTCACCTGTCACGTCAGATGAGATAACAACAGCGATCCAAGACAATTGCCGGTGCAACTCCGTATCCGACGGCAAACAATGTAATTGAGCGTTAAATTCCCGGAACTTTTTTGACCTTGCGTTGTCTAAAGACTAGGCACAAATGGATGAAGACATAAAGAAAGTTGCGACTGTAGATTCTTCAGAAGCGGCTTTAATCAAGGCTTGCCAGGCAGGTAAAAAAGATGCCTTTGATGTGCTGGTGGGGCGTCATCAGCACAAGATATATAATATTTGCTATGTACTCTTGGGGGATCACAATGAGGCCGAGGATGCCGCCCAGGATACGTTCATTAAAGCCTATCGAGCCATCCACCAATTCCGGTTGGAGTCGGCCTTTTCAACCTATTTGTACCGGATAGCCGTCAATACCTGTACC
>JADFXK010000203.1:618-6744 GCA_015233625.1 Deltaproteobacteria bacterium
TCTGACAGCTCAAATGACTGCGATCCGGTGGTAGACATCAAAGATGATGCTCCCTTGCCGGTGGCCCGGCTTATGGCTGAAGAGGAGACAAGGGCCATAAGAAAAGCCATCGATTCTTTGCCCAATGACTGGAAGACGGTGGTGGTGTTGCGGGATGTTGAAGGTTTGGCTTACAACGAAATTGAAGAGATAACCGGTTTCAACCTGGGTACGGTCAAGTCGAAACTGGCCAGAGCCAGGGCGCAGCTTAGACAGAAATTAGCCGGAGTATTTTAGCATGGATTGTAAACATGCGATCCAAAATCTGTCCGAATTTTTGGACCAAACTTTGGACCAGGCGGATACGGCCCAGGTGGCGCAGCATCTGGCTTCATGCCCGGCTTGTCGTGGGGAATACGAGGCGCTAAAGGGGATGACTATCGAACTCAGGAACTTACCCCCCGTCAAGGCGCCGGCTGGTTTCTTAGATGCGGTTCACACCCGCCTGGAACAGGAATCGCGACCTCAATTCAGTTTAATCAAACGATTATTGTCTTCACCCAGGCAAATTAAGCTACCCGCCCAATTGACGGCAGCGGCTGTACTGGTAGGATTGATTTTGCTATTACTGCCCAATATTCTGAGCGTTCGGCGGGATACACCGGGAGTACCCGTGTTCGTGACCGGCTTGCAAGAGCCAGAGAAGCAGAAGGTTGAAGATTCCACCCGGCATGCCGTCACTGACACATCACCGGTAACGGGACCAAAGGCAGCGGCACCTGCCGCCCCACCTGCGCCATTTAAGGCAAAGCAGCAGGCCGAATCACCACAGATCGATAGATTACCTGCTCAATCGAACAAAATAGTAGCCGATAATAAAGCGACGGCCAAGAAAGAGTCTGTGGGAATAGGTCGAGCAGAATCCCCGTCTGTTTCGACCGAACGGGATCGTATATCTTTGCATAAAAGTTCCGCTCCGGCGCTGAGGAAGGCGGCCCCATCCGGACAAGGTAAATATCCAGCCTCAAGTAAACAAGCTTTGATGATTAAGCCGGAAGCTCGACCGGCTCCAGCCGCCCCGCCCTTGGCTCAGAAGGAAATGGATGATGGTCAAGTTATTGAGCTGGCTTTGGTCATGAAAAAGGGATCGGCAGGCGGAAGGGGTATCAGTGACGCTACCGTCGGAGGCGTTTCCTCCAGCGTTGCGCCTGGGAGAATGGCAGCCTCAAAACGCGTTCCTGAGACCAGACCGACTAACGACCATGGAAAGGCGACCGGGGCTAGCTTGGGCCTTCCTGGAAAACCTGGATCGGGCGGGAGCCGGCCGGTTGATGTGACGCCTCAGACTGGGGTTGGAACTGAGGCTGTCGGGTCCGGTTCCGTATTCACCCAGATAAAATATATCATTGAAAAGAGTGGCGGACGTGTGACCGCGTCTGAGTACGACCAACGGTCCGGAAGTTTATGTCTCATCAACGCCTATATTCCGGCCGATAAATTTCAGGATATTTGCCAGGATCTTGCTAAGATAGCTGATTTGACTTGCCCCCATCCCACTGCAGGCGCGGCACTTGACCATAACCTTCAGGTCAGGATCAGGCTGCTCCCCAATTAGGTGACTGCCTCTAAATTCCGGTTCCGTCCATTCCACAGATGTGGTGTGATCCACTCCAAGCCTTCATAGTCACCAAGCCTGCAATCTCAAATTTTGCTCTCCCGTCAAAACGCTAAAGAGACCAATCCAACTTTTATATATGGATTAACCGTCTGACTCTGCATTGTCATGATCAGCCGAGTTGATTTAGAAGAATTGTGTCCTTAGATTGCATTGATATATTATTTAGTTAGATAAGAGGTCCGGAAAATTTTGCCTGTGTGTATGATCCAGGTCAAAAAATCGGGAACTTTTCCAAATCTCCATTGTCTAAGAATTTAAAGAGAGTCAAATCGGGCCGGCAGAAGAATGTGTCGAACTAATCAGACATCAATTAGACAAGAGGAGGAACAGGCATGAACCAATGGCAGAAATTTCTTATCTTGATCCTGGTCATGGTCTCTAATCTGATGACCATGGGGGAAGTCTTCGGGGCTGAAGCAGAAGAGGGCAAGACCCTGTCACCTTATTTTTGGGTGAAGACCGACGCGGGCCAAACAGATCAGTTACCTCTCAAATCAACTTCAGCCGAGGTGAATGTTTCCGGCGTAATCGCTGATGTGACGGTGAGCCAAGTCTATAAAAATGAAGGGAAAAGCGTACTTGAGGCTATCTACATCTTTCCGGCATCAACCAGGGCGGCGGTTTATGGGATGAAGATGACTATCGGCGAACGGACCATCGTCGCCAAGATTCGTAAGAAGGAAGAAGCCAGAGCCGAATATGAGCAGGCCAAAAAGACAGGTCGGACAGCCTCGCTGCTGGAACAACAGCGTCCCAATACCTTTCAGATGAATGTGGCCAACATTTTGCCCGGCGATGTAATCAAGGTGGAACTTAAGTATACGGAGTTGCTTTATCCGACTGATGCAGTGTATGAATTTGTCTATCCCACCGTAGTCGGCCCGCGGTATTCCAACCAGCCGGCTGAGGTGGCTCCGGCTTCGGAGAAATGGATATCCAATCCTTACCTTCACCAGGGTGAGAAACCTTCGTATGTGTTTGACTTCAGGATGCAAATCACCGCCGGTTTACCCCTTGCGGATATTACCTGTTCCAGCCACAAAACAAAAATAGACTATACCGACCAGAAAACAGCGTCAATCAAACTCGACCCGGTGGAGGCATCCGGAGGCAACCGCGACGTGATCGTGAAATACCGGCTGGCGGAAGACAAGATCGAGTCTGGTTTGCTCCTGTCAGAGGAAAGTGGAGAGAAATTCTTCTTGCTGATGATGCAGCCCCCCAAGAAGGTGGCCGAAAAGCAGATCACGCCAAGGGAATACATCTTCATAGTTGACGTTTCCGGGTCTATGCACGGATTTCCACTGGACATCTCCAAGAAACTCCTGAAAGACCTCCTCGGCGGCTTAAGATCGACCGATGTCTTCAATGTCCTTTTGTTCTCCGGTGGCTCGACCGTGATGTCGGATTGTTCGCAGCCGGCTACTCCAGAGAATATTCAGAGAGCCGCTGGAATGATCGAACTACAGACCGGCGGTGGAGGTACGGAGTTGCTGCCGGCCTTGAAGAGGGCTTTAGCCTTGCCAAGAACAGATGGTTACGCCCGAACCATAGTCATCGTTACCGATGGGTATGTGACTGTTGAGGAGGAAGTTTTTGATTTGATCAGAAATAATTTAGGCCAGGCCAACATGTTTACATTCGGAATCGGTACGGCGGTGAACCGTCACCTGATCGAAGGAATGGCTCGGGTAGGTCTGGGAGAACCCTATGTGATCCCCAAACTCCAGGAGGCCCCGGAAAAGGCGGCCAAATTCAGGCAACTGATTTCTTCACCGGTGCTGACCGGAATCAAGGCCGGGTTCCCTGGGTTCGAGGTTTATGATGTGGAACCGGCCGGAATCCCAGATGTGCTGGCCGAACGTCCCGTAATGGTATTCGGGAAGTGGCGTCACCTTCCTCAGGGCAAGGTGGAACTGAGTGGAGAGTCTGCGGCCGGCCATTTTGAGCAGACAATTAAAGTGAATGAGGCCAAGATGCTAAAAGGGAATGCATCATTACGGTACTTGTGGGCGCGGCATAAAATCAGTCTGCTGTCCGACTACAACAAGTTACGGGTCGATGACAAGCGGGTCAAAGAAGTGACCGAGTTGGGACTCAAGTATAACTTGCTGACGGCCTATACATCATTTGTGGCGGTTGACGACCAGGTCCGGCGGCAAGGTGATCAGGTGGTCGAAGTCCGCCAACCTTTGCCCTTACCCGAGGGAGTGTCGAACTATGCCGTCGGCGGGGCGACCAGAGGGCATGGAACAGGGATGCCGGCTCCGGCACAAGCCCCGGCTGGAACTTCGGAAATGAAGAAGGCAAAAGCTAAACCTCGTGATACCGATGCCTTACAGTCTGAATTCACCAGAAAAGAATCCGCCGCCACTGCTCGACAAGTAACGGTGTCTATTGGTCGGATTGTCGCCGGACCGGGTTTGTCAAAAACGGCCGTCAAGGCGGAAATAGAAAAGCAAATTCAGGCTGTCTGTGGTTGTCTAACGACTCAAGCGGCCAGTCCATCAGGGCAGAAAAATGAGTTGAAGGTTACTTTGTCCATTGATCCTCAAGGTGGGGTGGAAAAGGTGGAGGTGGGCGCAAATTGGAAGAAGTTCGTCTTATCCAAGCAGTGCCTTGTTGATGTGATGAAGAAGATGCACTTTATCCCTAGACCGGGCGGGCAAACAGTTCAGGTGACCATTACCCTGGTCTTTTATAGATGATGTTATGACAATAATAACAAACGTATGCAGGGGAGGTTTTGAAACAGCCTCTAAGATTAGTTGTTGACAAGCCGGCCAAAAGGCGTTAGAACACCAGCAAGCGGATCTTGCCCCGCCCGCCTCAGACAGGCGATGTCCCATTCTATCAGTGACATGAGGCGCCGACTTTACCATTTGTCTCAACACTTAGCCTGCAGGCACAGCATATCCAAAAACAAATTGCGCCCGTAGCTCAGTTGGATAGAGCGTCGGACTTCGAATCCGCAGGCCGCCCGTTCGAGTCGGGCCGGGCGCACCAGAAATTACGAGGGGTTAGCCGAAATGGTTAACCCCTTTTTGCTCCTTGGGAGCATCATGGGAGCACTCATTCAACCTGATCTTCTTCCTCACTATTTTCAATAAAATCAACAAATTTGACCAAAGCATCCCTGGCGTCTATTTCGTCCACCGTATCGTATCTATGAAACATGGCATCAGTCGTGTGTCCCGTTAGTTGCATGATGACGCTCTTAGACACACCCGCTTTCCGCATCAAGGTGTTAAAGGTATGCCGCAAATCATGAAACCGAAAGTCGTCTATCCCAGCCCTGCGGCAGGCCTTGTTGAAGCAGTTTTTGATGCTCTTGATGGGCTGACCTTCGTAGGTGAACACGTAATCGTGGTCTGTAGACCTGACCTGGGATAACCTTGACAAGATACCCAACACTTCCTTGTGTAGATAGATCAATCTAGGCTTCCTCGTTTTGGTGTCTCTAGCCTCAAGTTGGATCGCACCCTTTTCCAGGCCCACCTTGTCCCAAGTCAGGTTATAGATTTCACCAGCTCTCATGCCCGTGTAATAGGCGGTCTGTACGATATCCATCGCATGAATTGGAAGTTCGTCCAGCAGTAGATCAAACTCATCCTGGCTGAGAATCCGTTTACGCTCATTGTTCTCAGGCAACTTCTCTACCTTGTAACAGGGATTCTTGGATGCCAAGTCTTCCCTGATTGCCAGGTTGAACATCCGCCTTAAAGTGGCCACTTCTCGGTTCACGCTGGCTGGGGCAACCTTCCTTTTTGAGAAATATTTTCCCCGCAGCGAGGTCTGCTGGAGCCGCTCAATTCTGTATTTCTCAACCATGGCAGGTTTTATGTCTGTGATCGGAGTGTTCCCAAAAAACTCCTTCCAATATTCACAGTTCCGAACAATGTCATTGTAACAAGACAAATCCTGGACGGTAGGCAACTGTACGTACCAATCAGCCAATTGATTGAAGGTCATTGGGGTCGTGTCTTCCCAATCCAGATGCTCCCGCATCTTATACTCTTCATATTTTTTAGCGTAGACCCTTTCAGCCATCTTTTTTGAGTGGCCCACCTTAGCGATCTTGTACTCGATCTTCCCCGTGGCCTTGTTTCTCCTGTAAGGATACTTGACAAACCAAGGCCCGAAATGGTTCCCTTCCTTGTCTTTGTACTTTTGGTAAATGCTCATGGTTTCCCCTTTCTGGCAACTGAAAAGGGACGATAGGGTAAGGGATTGATTTAAGGAATAACCACCTCCTTTCACCAATGATCTTACGTTCCGTCCCTCGGTTTGTCAATTGGTTAATCTATTAATGTATGAAAGTTATTAATAAGTTAGGAAGTTAACGGTATAGATATTTTGCCTAATCCTTGGCTTTCAGACTATTCATATACTTGTCAACATCTGAAAGTCTCCAGCGCAGGGAACGTCCTTTTCCTACGGGTTTTATGGTGAATGTACCCTTATTGCAC
>JADFXK010000203.1:6757-7228 GCA_015233625.1 Deltaproteobacteria bacterium
TTGTTTGAACATCCAGTCTGATAATCTCTGATAGCTCATTGACATCAATAAGTCTGTTATAATTATAGGGCTTATTAGGTAAATTATTATTTGCATTTACCATTTTATGCTTGTGGAGTTGTTGATCATTTCTTTTGGACATTATTATCCTCCTTATCATAACTCGGTGATTACTTAACGATAGCTCTAAATAAGCTTATCGTAGCCTATTTTTTGGCTTAGAATTATAGTCATCCGAACTTGAAATTTAGCATTTCATCGGGCCTGTGGCGCAAGCGCCAACAGAGTGGTGCGAGATCAAAATGTTAGAAATCAAATTCTGACGGCTATAGCAAGGCCGATGCTGCCCTTATCCTCCTTTAAACATACACATCACTCGGCCCGTAAAAATTCCCAAAATCAGCATTTTTTTGACAGGAAAGTGATCACATTTTCTAGATATCAAGAACAGGGGCATAGTTGAAGAACGGG
>JADFXK010000203.1:7362-7754 GCA_015233625.1 Deltaproteobacteria bacterium
GCATGGAAATTCTTTCCATTGCCTCCCAGAAGGAGATCAACGTCCTTGCCGTTAAGGGCGACTGGCAGCTGGGGAACAGCATCCAGAGTAAGATCATGGCTATGGGTTTTTCCCTGGCGGCTGAGATCGAACGGGATCTGATTTCTCAACGAACAAAAGAAGATTTGAGAGTTAAAAAAGCCGAAGGGAAAATTTGGGGAAGGCCCAAAGGTCCTGGGAAAAGCAAGTTAGACCAGTATTAAAAAGAGATCGTGGCTCAATTATCAAATGGATCTACCAAGAAGTTTATAGCCAGCCGCTACGGGACTACGGTTGTCAACCTTCATAACTGGCTCAAAAAAATAGCCTATGTAATGAACAAAAGCTGGAAAGTCGTCTATGAATTAAAGGGG
>JADFXK010000204.1 GCA_015233625.1 Deltaproteobacteria bacterium
AAACACAAAAAAAGGACCGCCGAAAGAATCCCCTCCATCAATTCTTGCGAGACCCAAAAACAAGCACCGGGCCAATAACCCGTCGGCCCGGTAACGCGGACACCGTCTCATATTGATTGAGCGCCATAGTTGACGACTACTCATGTTTTTACGCAGGCGACCTGGTGGCCACCGAAGGCCGGGCCGGGTCATCTATTTCGTAATTTTCGTTGTGATTTTCCAAGAACGAAGGATTCCAGGTTTGGGTGATGAATATGGTGACATCTGTAAGAACACATGAAAACGCCTCATTTGCCTTTCTTTTCTTTGATATTGTTAAATATTCCTTACTGGCCGCAGATGAACAACTGAACGCCGTGGAAGTTCTGAAGGAGCTGGTTTTGAACGGCCTGGATGCCAACCGGGTACCAAGAGCCGGCAGCATTATCCTGCCGACCGGTGACGGCCTGGCCATCGCGTTTTCTCAAGATCTGGCTCCCGTGGCTCTGAAATTGGCCATCGCGATTCAGACCAGGTTCTGTAAGCTCTGCGCCGAGACCAAAACACCCATGATTAGATTCAGAATCGGCCTTCATGTCGGGGAAGTATACATTTCCCATGACATCAATGGAAACATCAACATAATCGGCCACGGGATCAATCAGGCGCAACGGATCATGGATTTTGGAGATAGTGACCACATTCTATGTTCGGCTGCTTTTCGTGATTTACTCTTGGAGCGGCAACCAGAGTTAGAGCAGGTTTTCATCGACGCATGTTATTGTTATGACAAGAATGGGTCTCCCTATGAAGTGTGGAATGTGGTCGGAAAACATCATGAGGCGAATTTTGGAAATCCATCGCCCCCACCTAAGGGTAAACCGGTTGCTGATGCCTGGACACAAGATGTTGATTCTACCCAGTTAGCCTCCATGCAGCCCTATTCTGAAGAATCATGTGATATTGACTCCAGCTCCTGCTTAACCTCGGCTCAGACTCTGGCCGAAGAATGGGGCCATCCCTTTGTGGGACTTGAACATATGTTTGCCGTTCCTTTCCGAAGGGTCCATCCGGTAAGTTGTTTCATTGAAGACCGGATGGGGATTAAACCGAAATATCTTCTGTCGGTACTTAAAGATCAGTCCTGGACCGGGGGGCTGAAGGCTTCCTGGCCCGGACGGCCCATGACCCCGGCGGTGGTCAGGCTGTGGCAATCGTTATATACAAACCACATGGAAGAACTGGTGAGCGTTATTTTGCAAAACAGACTATCGCTACCGGTACGCTTAATCAAGGAGTTTAACCCGAAGTTGAATATTCAGGCCATCGCCTCCGAACTGTGGCCGCAATCTGTTGATCGGGCAAAACCATTGATGGAAAATGGGCTGTATGTGTGTAACGGTCCGGAAGACGGCCGCCTGGTCGTGCTTTCGGAAGATATCCTGACTATTGGCCGCTCCTCGGATAATGTCCTGGCCGTGCCGTATGATTCCACCGTGTCGGGTCATCACGCCAGGGTATTTGTTCGTAACGGTCAATGGATGATCGAAGATCTGATCAGTAAGAACGGTGTGGTCGTTAATGGCCGGCGAATAAAGACTGCTGTTTCCGTCAAGCGGAATGACAATATCAAGATAGGCCAGATCACCCTGGTGATGTTATAATTTGGTATCGGCCGCCGGCGAGTCTTGGTCCCTGGACGGGGCGACCTGCGGGAACGTCCGCCCGGGGTGTACCAATCCCGGCCCGTAGGCGTCGGCCATCGGTTTAGGGGAGCCTGGGGATAAGATTTGTGATTCGGTACGAAACGAAAATAAGGAAAATTGACTGGAATCAGGCGGCCGAAGTGTTCAGTCTGGCCGGTTCGCTCCCGACCGTTGGACAACTTTTTAATTAAGGAGGCATCAGAATGAAAAGTCGAACGGTTTGCGCACCGGCTATATTTTTTGTTCTCGCCATGTCCCTTATGCTGACCTGGGGCAGCGGCCTGGTCCTGGCGGGGCAGGACGATGTGGCGATTGATAAGGTGCGGTTGGACTTTAATGCCGCCGTTAATCAAGGTAACGCTAAAGCCATGGAGCAACTGATTGACCCCAACGGCGTTTGGCTGCCGCCTGGAAAGCCGTCTATTGTCGGCAAAGACAAAATCGTGGCCCATTACAGCCGTTATTTTGCCGGAGTGCGGTGGAAGTTTGAGCTAAAACCCGGTGATATCCAGGTGTGCGACGGTTGGGCTGACCTGAGCGGAGATTACACCCGGGATGATACGCCAAAGGCGGGCGGGACCGTCAAGCAGGTCTCCGGTCATTACCTATTCGTCGTTAAGAAACAACCGGACGGCACCTGGAAGATCGCCCGTGATATCTGGAATGAGACCGTGAAGCCATAAGGGGATCATGGACAAAGAGATTCCGCGGTGTTGCCGTGAACAAGGGGGAACCGACCTGATATAGTCCTTGAGCGGCCCTAGTCGATAATATCTGGCCCCTGGGACGGTCAAATAACGTGGCCCGTAACAGCCGTATCGAACATATGCAGCGACATGGATCAGACTTTGAACCGAGCCACCATGGTGGCCAGGCCATCGGCAACGCCGGAGACTTGATGGGCCGCGGCCCTGTTTCTTTCAATGGCGTCAAGGGTAGCCACCGCCGCTCTGGCTACGTGGTCTATGTTTTGGATGATATGTTCGGAGACCCTGGAACCCTCGGCTACATTTTCAGCCGCCCGGCTTGAGAGGGTGGCGGACTGGGAGGCGTTCTCCGACAGGTCCCCACTCACGGCGGTTTGCTGTTCCGCGGCTGCCGCGATAGTCGTGGTAATAATATTAAGTTCCTTTATCTGGTTGATAATGTCATTAATACTGCCGGCCGCGGCGGCGGAGTTGTTCTGGATACCGTCAATCATTTGTTGGATGTGATCCGTAGAATCTGTGGTCTGTTTGGCCAGCTCTTTGACTTCATTGGCCACAACTGCAAATCCCTTTCCAGCTTCACCGGCTCTGGCCGCTTCAATGGTGGCATTGAGGGCCAGGAGCTTGGTCTGTTCGGCAATATCCACAATGGCTCTGGTAATGGAAGTAATTTCGTTGGAATTCTTGCTCAGCTCATCGACGATATGACTTGTTCGATCTGCCAGGTTGGCGGCAGCACCCATTTTTAGGGCGGCATTCTGGGTATTCTGGGACACCTCATGATATGAGGCGTTGAGTTGTTCAATGGCGGTGGCGATAGAATTCATCCGGTCGAATACCTCGTCAGTGGACGAAGAAATGTTGCCCATGTTCTGTTGCATTTGCTTTGAGCCGGCCGAAAGCGACTGGGCACTGTCCCGAAGTTGGTGAGCATCGGCAGCAACTTCATGAGATGTGTTGGCTAAGACCCCGGATGATGTTTTCAGTTGTTCGGCCTGGGAGGCGACGGTCTGGACCATATCTTTCATTCTGAGCAGGAAACAATTAAACCAGGCGGCCATCTCGTCTAACTCCGTCTTCACGGATTTTTGATAAACTTCCTTGCAGTTGGTGCAGTCTTTAAGCTTCCCGCTCAAGATCCGGGGGCACTTAGGATTAATGGCCATAGAACCGGCTTCAATCCAGCATTCCCCCTCCCGGCCATAGGTGGGGCATGTAGGCTGACCGCAGTTCATTATCTTGGAGCAGTTAATTTGGGCTAATTTGAGTTTCTTCGTCAAATCTCCTTCACCTAAGGCGATGTCCTTGAGCATGGTGATGGTCTTTTTGAGTGGCCGGGTAATACTCCGGGTAATGACTAGGGCAATAATGATACTGAGGATAACAGCGACGGGTAACTCGGATAACATCATCGTGTTTGTTCGGACAAGTGAAGTATTCGCCTCCCCGGCGGCCTTAACTGTATCGGCCATCCCTTTTTCTGCGGTGGCCTTGGCTTCGGCCAGGAGATTATTGCCCACCTCTCGCCGCTTCCGATCCAGTTCTTCCTGGGCGGACATGTTGTTAACCACCGCGTTTAGGGTAGTTTTGTAGGTGTCGGAGGCTTTTGCAATCTGGTCTATCTGTTTGAGGTTGACCTCTTGCTTGGTGATGAGCCTCAGTTGTTCCAGTTTTTCACGGATTATCTTAAAATTATTTAGGTTGTCTTGAATTACCCCCACCTCACGGGTGGATTGGAACTTGAAAAAGGCCAGGTTAACGGCTTCACCCAGGTCCAGTATTTTGCCGACCATCATGACCTTGTCCAGCCGATCGCTGAGCCTGGCCGCATCAGCCCCCGCAGCTATTTCTTTTCTCATTATTTCATTTTGGTACTCCAGAAAATCATTAGTTGTTTTGATGTATGTGGACGCCGTTTCGTCCAGGGTTTTTCGGATCTCCACGGTTTCCTTCCTCTTTTCGTCGGAAGTTCGGACCAGTTTTACGTATCCCGCAACCAAATTTTCTGTTTTTCCAAAGACTTCTTTGAGGTTGGCCAGATTGGATGATTTGGCTGCCAGGTCTCGGGCTTCCCCAAGATGCCTCTTGACACTTTCTAAATGCCTCCAGGTTTCATCAAGGTAGGACTGTTCCCCGGTCCGGGCGTAACCGCGCATGCTGAACATGGCGGCAGCACAATACCTTTCCAGATTATTGGCCACGGTCACTTCCGGTACGAATTCGGCCGACAAGACCATGACGTTCTTTTCAGCTCGTCTAATACCCCAAAATGCTACGCTACATATGACCAGGGACATTACAATGAGAAGTCCGAAGCCTAAAGCTACTCTAACGCCCAACCTTAAGTTATTCATAGAAATTTCCTCTGCTGAGCCAATCACGGAGGGCGGTTAAGGACCTGTCTCCCCTTCGCAACCAGTCGATTTGTGTTTCGGGCTGTTATTACCTATCCCTGGCCGCTCAGCCATGGGCGCGAATTAAGCCAGCGAGACTCCAGACCAATCACACCCCTTCCACGGTATATCTCGGTAATGGGGCTAGTTAGCAGTAAAACATAGGATGGTAAGCAAGGAGCGAATAACGCTTAATTTTGGCTATCTTTGTCTTGACTTAGGAAAAGCCTCATTGCACTCAACAACATGCGACGAGCCGAAGATAAAGACCATCCTATTTTAATGATAGCGAGCTGAAATTTAGCGGCTACCGGCAGCACTCCGCACCAGCCTCAGTCAGGCGTAGTTGCAGCGATGTCTGAAATCAAGGTGATTGAAACATCCGCAGCCATTCTTTTTCTTGTGGCCGGTCATTATCGTGCCTCGGTATTTCATCAGCCGGGGAGAGCTCGGATAATATTTCTTTCACTGAATTTGCCTGAGTATCAAAGCCGGCTTGAAATTGTTTAAGCTGGATCAAGTCAATGGATCTAGGGGCCGAAGGAAGTCGGTTCACTGTTACATCGGAAGTCATGTTGGGGTCCAAGATAACCGGCTGTTCAGGATAATCAAGACAAGCCACCTCTATCTGATTCTCCAGGCACACCACCCCCGTGGTGATTCTGCTTCTGGCTCGGACGATAAAAACTGTCCCACGCACCCCCATAATAGCTGTAGGAGTTTGAACTCGGAAAGACTGCCCGTTGAACCCCTTGAATAATCCATTAACAAAGAACTTGGCTTTGCCCATTTGTAACGTCAACCAACCGTATCTCTGCCTGTTTGGAATATCCGCCGTATATTCCGAGATAATTAACCGGGTGTTATCACCGAGGCACACGATGCTGTTATCAGCAAACAAAATTCGAACCTTCCCGTCATTCCCGGTATTGATTTCGTCACCACCATATAACTCAAGACCCGGCCTCAGTGGTGCTGAATCAGAGCTGTTTACCGGCCTAAAGGAAGCCATCCCTGAGAGTTTGATCAATCTTCCCACCACATGGCCGACTCCACCTGAGCGATCCAATGAGGCAGACATTTTCGTCTTCTTGTTGCCCTGGATAGTAAAGTCATGTTTCAAAGATCGATAATTGGCCAGTTGGATGTGGACGGTTACCTTGCCGGGATAGAGTCCTGAAACAATTACTGGGGATGTTCCGATCTCCGTTCCGTTCATCATCACCAGAGCCCCCGCCGGTTTTGTCTCTACGAGCAGTCGGCAGTCCGGGGCGTCGGTTTCTTCTATGCGTACCTTTGAAGTGACGGGTTGCTTGATCTTGACCGTGACCCGGTGGTTGGACGCGAATTTGGTTGAATCATCCGTCGTTCCCAAACCATAGACGGCGGTTGCCGGAAGAACGGCGAGCAGGAGAGAGACAAGTAACCATAGGTGAGCCATAAGCCCTCTTTTCTTTTGGCTGAGTCCAGTCGTTTCCGGCAGGTCTCGATCGGGGACGTCCGGGTGGGAGGATGATCCAGACACGAGCCAATTAGTTGTTCTGTAACCTACCTGATCGTTGCCGGCTCTTTTGCGGCTTCTTGGCAGAGCAAGCAGAGGTAATCATCAAGAGAAATATTGCTTATCCTTTCTAATGCAAGGCTCAGTTCTTTGACGTATAGCTTTGCTCTTTCCAAATCGTCTTCCCGGGCTGCCTGGTGAAGTTTGGCAGAACAGTATGCTATCTCTGCCGCGCAAATCGTAGCCGCCACGCCATTGAAGGAGTGAGCCAGGTCAGATAGTCTCTCTAAATCGCAAGTTTCGATCACTGCGTTTATGTCCGTCATCCGCTTCGGAAATTCGTCAAGAAAATATTCGAATAATTCTACAAAGAAATCTTTCTTTCCGTTGAATCTCCTTCTCAAGGCATTGAGGTCAATAACCGGATGTCTCCCTTCGTCTATACTTGTAATCTGGTTACGGTCATCCTTACCGGTCTGTCGCGTGACAAACCGCGGCGCAATCCGGCTGATTTCCTCAACTAACCTATCCACATCAATTGGTTTCACGATATAGCCATCCATGCCGACCTGCAAAAATTTCTCTCTATCACCTTTAATAACGTGAGCCGTCTGAGCGATGATGGGAATGTTTTTATCGAACTTGTTCGATGAAGAACTCCTTATTTCCTTTGTAACCTCTATTCCATCTATTTCAGGCATGGACACGTCCATCAAGATGAGGTCAAACACTTCTTTATTTAATAGTTCAAGGACTTCCTGCCCATTGTTAGCCGGAGTTACCGTGTGTCCCTGACACTGGAGAATCTCTATCCCAAATTTTTGATTTAATAGATCATCTTCAGCCAGGAGTATTTTTAGAGGGCTAAGCGCCAAATGAATATGTTGCCCAGTCGGATTATCGGCCATAATGTCTGACTCTGATCCGATTTCAAACCTGGCCGTAAAAAAGAAGACCGAACCAAGGCCTGGGAGGCTCTCCATCCAGATATTGCCGCCCATGGCTTCCACCAGTCGTTTCGTTATGGCTAAGCCCAGGCCGGTGCCGCGGTATCGTTTGCTCGAAGAAGCGTCCCCCTGGATAAAAGCCTCAAATATTTTATCCGATTGTTCAGGTGGAATCCCCACCCCCGTATCTTCGACCGAAATCAGGAGGATTATGTCATTATCCTTATGAGATAAAGAGGTTGAATCGTTATATTCACGAACTTTGATGTCAATCGAACCGAAAGGAGTGAACTTAATCGCGTTGCCCAGAAGGTTGGTCAATACCTGCCTAAGTCTTCCTTTATCTCCGATGACTACTTCGGGCAGCGGTGAAGATATTTCGTAAGCGATCACAGGGTGGCGAATTTTACTTGCCCATTAACCAAGAAGTGTCAGGTGATTGCCCCTGAAAGTGACAACGGATAGCTTCCACCAAAACCGGAAATGTGGGCTTTGAATGTAGCCGGCA
>JADFXK010000205.1 GCA_015233625.1 Deltaproteobacteria bacterium
TGACCGTTTGGCAAAGAGTTTCTTCCATGAATAACACCGGCGCCGCCGGGGTCCGCGACTGGTTACTGGTTGCTTGTTGCGGGTCAGTGTCATTGACTTAAGATTCCAGGCTTTGTTTCCGCATTACCCAGGGTGGCACTTCGTTGACCCTGGGCTAGATAGGGTAACCCCTTCGGGGTATTAGGACGGTGACCCAACCTTAGGCGTAATTAGCCCCAGTAATTGACCTACAAGACAAAATACCAAGTTCCGAATAGCGGGACCCCCTTTCCCCGCAGGGGAAAAACAATCTAGCCCAGGGTCAGCGAAGCGCCACCCTGGGTTTATGTCTCCATATGCGCAGGCTGTTAAGTCAATGACATTAACCCGGAACACGGAACACCATGACCCAGACCAATCATAAACTGAATCTCTTAGACTTCGATCTCCCGCAACTAAAAGAATTAATTTTCTCCTGGAGGGAACCGGCCTACCGAGCTGACCAGGTGTGGGGATGGCTTTACCGGAAAGACGTTCCGGCCATTGAGGACATGACCAATGTCTCCAGTACCTTCCGTGGTTTCCTGGATGTTCATTCCTTTATTGGCCGGTTGTCCGTTCACACGTCCGAAACATCCCTGGATGGTACCCGGAAATTTCTCTTTCTCCTGCCGGACGGCCCAGGGATTGAAAGCGTGTTGATCCCGGAACGTGATCACCTAACCCTGTGCATTTCCACCCAAGCAGGCTGTGCCCAGGGCTGCCGGTTCTGCCTGACCGGAAAATCCGGATTAAGGCGAAATCTGACCGCAGGCGAAATCGTCGGCCAAGTGATGGCCGTGAAACGACTCCTGGAGCCGGACCAGCGGTTGACTAACCTGGTGTTTATGGGGATGGGCGAACCCCTGGCCAATTACGACCAGACCCTGACGGCGATCCGGATTCTGAACGATCCGGCCGGAATTGGATTTGCTTATCGGCGGTTGACGCTGTCCACTTCCGGATTAGTGCCGCAGATTGACCAGCTTGGACAAGACACCAAGATCAACCTGGCCGTGTCGCTAAACGCGTCAGATGACGCCACCAGATCGTTTCTGATGCCCATTAATCGGCGCTATCCTCTAAAGGAGCTACTGGCGGCCTGCAACCGCTATCCGCTGCCGCTGTCACGTAGAATCACTTACGAATATATTCTGATAAAGGGCGTAAACGATTCTCCCCAGGCGGCTCATCGTTTGGCCAGGCTCTTGAAACCGGCCACCTCAAAAATCAATCTGATTCCCTTCAATCCTCATTCTGGATCGGACCTGGCTGCCCCGGACTGGGAGACCGTGTTGACGTTCCAGGACATTCTGGTCAAGAGGCACTACACGGTCATCATTCGCAAGAGCAAAGGAGGCGACATCTCGGCTGCCTGTGGTCAACTTCAAGGAAAAATAGGAGCATTGGAGACCCAGGCCGGTTTGTCAGGGGTGAACTAATGTTCCTGACCCTGCATTTTGGCCTGGCCTTGTTCTTGCATCTATTCACTTGAAGACCCCGCGAAGGAAAAAAAATCATTCTGGCTCTATAATCTGTGCTTTTCAACTCATGGATATTCGATTAGA
Source organism: Deltaproteobacteria bacterium (assembly GCA_015233625.1). GTDB lineage: Bacteria > Desulfobacterota > JADFXK01 > JADFXK01 > JADFXK01 > JADFXK01. The sequence continues at coordinate 1,587 of JADFXK010000205.1, forward strand.
CTAAGGCCCGGAATAATTATCATCGGAGGTCATTTGCAGTTGGTCAATTAATGCATCCCAGGGAGGCGAAAGAATTGAATAAACGGATGATCATCGGCAGTTGGCTAGGGCTTTTATCCCTATTGTTGATACTTGCTTTGGCCACTCCAGGCCTGGCCACGTCGTTAGGTTTACAAGCTCAATTGACGCAATTGGCCGGAGACAATGGCGCCGCCGTAGTAGTTGACGGCCGAGGCAAACCTCTGGTGTCTTACAATGCTCAAAAACCCCTGGTACCGGCTTCCATTCTCAAGATAGTCACCTGCTATTTCGCTTTAGAGACTCTGGGGACGGACTTCCGGTTTAAGACTAATTTTTACCTGGACAATCGTAATAATTTGTATGTCAAAGGTTTTTGTGATCCCTATATCGTGTCCGAAGAACTCCGGCTCATGGCCAAGGCATTATATGACCGGGGAGTAAAGGTCGTCAACAACATCATTCTCGATCAGAATCTCTTCACCGACTATGAAATTCCCGGATGCACCGGGACGGCCAATCCCTACAATGCCAATATTTACCCGATCAGCGTTAACTTCAACACTGTCACCCTGACCAGACAAAAGGGACGATTCCTATCGTCCGACCCCGAAACCCCTACCACTGATTTCCTGCGCCGGGTGGGTCAGAGAACGTCATTTAAGAAATACGGTCTGGTTAATACCAACGTCATGGGCCAGGAGGCCCTGCTCTACCCTGGCTACTTGCTGGAGGTGATGCTAAAGGAACTCGGCGTCAGGCGAACCGGAAACACGGTCAAGCTGGGTCAAGTGCCCCAGGGGTGGCCGGTGTTTTATCAACATGCCAACTCTCACAACCTTTACGAGACCATTACCGAATTAATGAAATATAGTAACAACTTCCTGGCCAATGCCATCTTAATTAATTATTCTATGGCCAAGACCGGCAAGGGGAGTGTGGCTACTGGGGCGCGCTTGATTAATCAAGAGCTGAGAAAAATGGGCCTGACCCAGACCCGGATTTTTGAGGGAAGCGGTCTTTCCCTGGATAATCAGACAACCGCTCAAGAAATGGTGGAGATATTAACGAGATTCAAGCCTTATCGGGGAGTTCTGATGACCCCTAAGACCTTGAACAAATGGGGAGTTCCTTGCAAGACCGGGACCATGCCCCAGGAGGGGGTTTATTCTCTGGCGGGTTACCTGGATAATGACCGGCCCTTTGCCATCATCATCAACGACAAACCGCATAATGGAGAAAGCCGGCGGCTATTGTTGAACCTGCTGCGGGAAAGTATCTGACCGTAACTTCTAATTCCTCCTAACCATTGAAATGACAGCCTTCTTTATCCGAACCACTCGCCCGGACTGCTTCCGTCCGGCGTGGTTCGGCTCACCCCGGCGACGTCTTCAGCCATCAGCCCAAATCTATCCTTAACGGATTGACCATATATATCTTTAGCTGAAAACTCAGTCTGTTGTCGCCGCGAGTCAAAAAACGCTTCAGTCTGTTGTCGGTCGTAGTCAGGGTCAGGTTCGGCCAAACAGCCGATCCAAGATAATCGCCGCGGCGGAACGAACCGACAGATGATTATAGGGACTCGGACCCCAGATTGGTTCTAAGATAAAGTCTGCCTCCTCGAATACCTCCGGGGCCAATCCCCAACTGGTGCCGAAAAGAATCAGGATGGGCGAGCCTGAGGTCATGACCTGTCGGGCCTGGTCAAAGCTGATCTGACCTGGTCGATGGTTGGCGCCGGTGACCATGATCCGAGGCTGGGCTTTTTCGGCCTCGCGGATATCTGACAAGACCTGGGCCAGGTCGGGTAACACGTGGGTCTTAAGAAAGGCTTCTTTCCGGGTTGGATTATAGGCCGCCCCGTAACCGGATGTCCAGTGGCTCATTATCCGCCCGGCCAATTCCTGCTGATCAGGTATGGGATGGACTACATAAAAGCCCCTTAACCCATAGGTCGCAGCGGCGCGGGACAGATCATGCAAATTTATATTGGTTACGGCTGAGGTAATAATCTGGGCATTCTTGTTCAACACCGGGTAATGGATCAGGCCCAGGTAGGCCTTGGAGGAGTGGTGAAAGAGCGGTTCGGCTGCGGCTGAAATTGTCATTAGATTATAAATTTCATTATATTAGTCTATATCGTCCCATAATCGGCTGACGGAATAGGTTCAAAGATCAGCCGGAGTCTGAAGACGAGGCGGTGGCCAGGGCACCTTGAGACTCGACAGGGGTAAGTCATGAATCGGAAGACGATAGGGTCTCCACCCAGGCCCTTTCCTCTGGACTCAAATCGGCCTTGGCCAGCAGGTCGGGCCGGTGTTTGTGCGTGAGTCGGAGGGATTCCCGCCGCCGCCACCGGGTAATTTCAGCATGGTGGCCGTTAAGCAGGATCTCGGGCACACTGCGGCCAAAGAATTCCCGCGGTCGGGTATAATGGGGGTGTTCCAATAGACCTTCCGAAAAGGAATCCATATCCGCGGCGCCCTCGCCCCCCAAAGCTCCCGGCAAAAGCCGGGTCACGGCATCGATGAGGACCATCGCGGCCGGTTCTCCTCCGGTTAAGATGAAATCGCCGATAGAAATCTGGTCGTCGATATAATCATTGACTCGTTCATCAACTCCTTCGTATCGGCCGCAGATCAATACCAGGTGGGGCCGCGTGGCCAACTCCTCGGCCACCCTTTGAGTAAAGACCCGTCCTCGGGGGGTCAGCATGACAATCGAACTCTCCGCAGAGCCCTGCCTTAAGCCGGTAATTGCCCTGACCAGAGGTTCCGGTTTCATAACCATGCCGGGGCCGCCGCCATAGGGCCGGTCATCAGTGACGAGATGCCTGTCCGCGCAATAGTCCCTAAGGTTAACGCACCGGATGGTGACGATCCCTTCAGCCTGGGCTTTCCGGATAATACCGAAGTTAAGAGGGGATTCGAAGAGTTCTGGAAAGATCGTGATGACGTCAATTCTCATACAAATCAAGCAGCCCTTCCACCGGATCAATCACCAGACGTCCCGCCTCGGGATCGATCTCCACGATGGTGTCCTCATCCGCCGGCACCAGGTACTCGATGTCGCCTCGTTTGATGACCAAGACGTCGACCCCTGAGGTGGGGATAATCCTGTCCAATTGTCCCAGAGTGGCCCCGTCGGCCAAGCATACCGTAAGCCCAATTAAGTCTTCCCAGTACCATTCATCTTCGGCCGGGGCCGGTAGGTCGCATTGGTCAATCAAAAACTGACATCCCACGACCTGGGACGCGCTATTCCGGTCGTCAATACCTTCTAATCTGATCAGCAGGACATTCTTTAGGGAGCGGATTGAGGCAGGTGTGTAGGGGACGATATCTCCTTTTGTATCTTGGAGATAGACTTCTTTCCCGGATGACCGGGCATTCCCAAAGGCAATGATGATGGTCTCTGGAGAGTTTGCATAGGAAAAAACCTTCAAGTCACCTTTCAACCCGTGAACTGAAACTATTTTACCGATGACGAGGAGGTTCTTCCCAGGCATAGTTTGCAAAATTATTCGATTATTTCTAATACGGAGCGTTTTTTGATTTTAGTCGAGGCCGCGCTTAGAATGGTTCTCATGGCTCGAGCGGTCCGGCCCTGTTTCCCGATGACTTTGCCTAAATCCTCCTTCGCCACTTTGAGTTCGATGACAGAAGTCTGCTCCCCTTCGATTTCGGAAACTTCCACCTGGTCCGGACGGTCTACCAGTGCCTGGGCGATGTATTTAATCAATTCTTTCATCTGACTCACCTCCGTTCCATAATCGGTTGAGCTGGAAAAATAACAGAATTTTCAGAACAGAATGGCCTTAAAAAAGATCGTGGCAATTATGGTGACATCGGGTCTGACGAAACCGGGCCAATGAGAATCGACTTAGTCAAGCTTCTTAATTAGTGCCTTGACCGTGTCCGTTGGGGTCGCGCCTTTGGTTACCCAGTAGTCAAGTTTTTCTTTGTTGATGCGGACTTCGGCCGGGCTCTTTTTGGGATCATAAGTACCGATAATTTCAAGAAATCTGCCATCTCTGGGGGCATCTGAATTGGCTACGATGACCCGGTAGTATGGTCGTTTCTTGCTTCCGTGACGAGTGAGTCTGATTTTAACTGCCATTTAACTTCCCCTTTCGCTTCCCATTATATGGGATTGGTGACAAAAACACAATGATAAATTTCGAGACGGGAAAAGGTTTTTGCGGTCGAGCTAGGTCAAACCTGCGTCTAAATGAGCCCCGTCAAAAAGGTAACATACCACGACGAAGGGCTTTTTTGCCCCCGCCCTTGGTCATTTGTTTGACTATTTTCTTGACTTGAGAAAAATTCTTGAGCAGCCGATTGACGTCTTGAACCGTGGTGCCACTGCCCAGCGCGATCCGTTTTCGCCGGCTACCGTTAATGATGGCTGGATCTACCCGTTCCTTTAACGTCATGGAATCAATCATGGCTTCAATCTTGACAAACTCTTTTTCGTCTGGCTTAAGGTCTTTGAACCCTTTCATCTGCTTCATGCCTGGAATCATGGACAGCAGATTCTCCAGGGGCCCCATTTTTCGGATCTGCCGCAACTGGTCCCGGAAATCCACCAGGGTAAAGGCATCCTGGCGAAGTTTCTTCTCCATTTCCCGGGCGGCTTTTTCGTCTATGGTCGACTGGGCTTTTTCGATCAGGGTCAGGACATCGCCCATGCCCAGAATCTGGCCGGCCATCCTGTCCGGGTGAAACACTTCCAGGGCATCAAGTTTTTCGCCAATACCGATAAACTTTATGGGCTTATTGGTCACGGCCTTGATGGATAAGGCCGCCCCGCCTCTGGCATCACCCTCCATCTTAGACAGGATAACCCCGGTGATGTCGAGGATCTCATTAAACTTCAGGGCCACATTGACGGCGTCCTGGCCGGTCATGGCGTCGGCGACCAGCAAAATCTCACAGGGACGAACCCGGGCTTTGATCTGCTTCAGCTCGTCCATCAGGGCTTCGTCGACATGCAACCGACCGGCGGTGTCGATAATCAGAGTCTGGTAGCCGTTGATTCGGGCCTGGTCCACCGCCTGGCCGCAGATATCCACCGGCCGTTGTTGCTGCTCCGATGGAAAGACCGGGACATTCAGTTCCTTGGCCAATTTCTGGAGCTGGAGGATAGCGGCCGGTCGGTAGATGTCGGCCGGGACCAGAAAGGGACTCTTATTTTGCTGGCTCAACATCCGGGCCAGCTTACCGCAAGTAGTGGTTTTACCGGAGCCCTGGAGGCCGACTAACATGATGCACTGGGGTGTCGGGCCGGTCAGGTTGAGATCCTGCTTCTGCCCGCCCATCAAGGCGATCAGTTCTTCATGAACTATCTTGACCACCTGTTGGCCGGGAGTGAGAGAAGTCATCACCTCCTGGCCGATGGACCGGTCTTTAATGGCGTCGACGAGATTTTTGGCCACTTTGTAGTTGACGTCCGCTTCGAGCAGGGCCATGCGTACTTCTTTAAGGCCGGCCTTGATGTTATCCTCGGAAAGTTTCCCGTGGCCTCTCAGCTTTTTGAATGTCTCGTTAAGCCTTTCACTCAGATTGTCGAACATATGCCGGAACACCCTAACTAGTTATGGTCCCAAAGATAGCCATTATTTATGACCCGGTTCTTCGTTGGTCCGCCGCCGGAGTAAGCGACATCCGAAACAAAAAGCCCGGAGGGAGAGGATAACGGAGGTGGGGGCTCCCAACCAGGCTCTGATGATACATCGGAAAGCATAGCCTGCTTTCTTGAAGCTGTCAAGCAAAAACCATTCCATCAGGTCAAAAAGTGTACTTAGGCTCGATCACGCCCGGCCGGCTACCTGTGGCCCAGGGGCGGCATCTGGGTTTTGGCCATTGACATGAACGCGCCAGATCGGTTCCACCGCGATATGTTATATCTTCCACCTCAGGAAAGCCAACCGTCAACTCTTTACTAGAGATGAAAATCAGATAGTAAATTTCTGGTTTACTTCCTCATTTATGTTGACACAACCAAAACCCGGCTATAGAATGCAAGATACCATAAGGGGTCATCACGGCGCGAAGAATTTTGTGGTGGCTTATTTGGATTTCCTTTATCCCGGTGAATGGTTACTAACTGTTGAAGGTACG
>JADFXK010000206.1 GCA_015233625.1 Deltaproteobacteria bacterium
TTGATGATGGCGCGGCGGAGAGAATACGTCAAGGTGATATCTACCGGGAGATTGAGTACATCGAGCGTGCTGAGTGGGTTGATGGAGAAATTGTGGTTTCCACCATTGCCTTCCGCAGGGTGATAGTGCTCACTCAGGATTGTGATCTCCAGCAGGACTACACCTTCAGACATGCTGAGACGAATAAGGGCCACGATAAGTACCTGTTATCCGTTCTTGTCGCCCCGTTGCATAATGTGGAGGATTTCTATGAGGGCAGCCACCTCCGTGACCTTGGCAGGACCATGATGGTATATAAAAAGCAGGGGTCAACGGCTAATAAAAATCTCAAAGACAACCAGGTTCCTAGATACCATTACATGGAGTTCCCTGACGAGATCCCAATTGTTTCTTCCGTGATAGATTTTAAGCACTATTTTTCGGTGCCGGTGGAATATCTAATGAAGATCAAAGAGGAAAAGTTTGTCTGCAAGGTGTCCGAGCTTTATCGTGAAGATATTTCACATCGATTCGCTAGCTATCTGTCTCGGATCGGGCTACCCTAAAAAAATGGGGCTAATCAGTTGACCCTAAGAATAATCCTTTCTCCATCACCCAACTAAAGGATAATACAAAAATTGTGCGGCATAACCGGCATATTCAGCTTTACTAATCAATCTCGGGTCGAGCAACGCGTGATCGAGGCCATGACTGAAACTCTGGTCCATCGCGGGCCGGACGATTGCGGGTACTACGTGGACCAGAATCTGGGCTTTGGGTTCCGGCGGTTGTCGATTATTGATCTGACCACCGGGAATCAACCCATGTTTAACGAGGATAGGTCGTTGGTCTCGATCTGCAACGGTGAAATCTACAACTATGGAGAATTGGCCGCGGATCTAAAATCCCGGGGGCATCGATTTTATACGACTTGTGACGTGGAAGTTTTGGTCCATCTTTACGAAGAGTATGGCCTGGATTTTATTAGGAAACTTAATGGACAGTTCGCGTTCGCCATTTTCGACCGGAAACGCCAGACTCTTCTTCTGGTCCGCGACCAGGCCGGGATCGCCCCTTTATTCTATACAGTGAGAGACGGGTCGTTGATCTTTGCCTCGGAAATCAAGGCCATCCTTAAGCATCCCCAGGTCTCCCGGCAGGTCGACTTGACCGGTTTAGATCAGGTCTTCTCCTTTCCCGGCCTGGTCAGCCCCCGGACCATGTTTAAGGGCATCTCCAGCCTCAAGCCGGGCCACTACGTTCTGGTCGCCGACGGCCAGGTGAAGGTCGCCGAATACTGGGACCTGACTTATCCCGAAGAGTCGGACATGGAGTATCGGACCTCGGAAGCTGAATACGTGGAGCAGCTCGATGAATTGCTCCGCCAGTCCGTCAAGTATCGGCTGATCGCGGACGTGCCGGTGGGGTTTTATTTGAGCGGCGGCCTCGATTCCTCCTTGATCGCGGCCCTGATCCACGACCTGTATCCCGGAGAAACCAGGCATTCCTTTTCCATCGGCTTCAATGAGCGGGAAATAGATGAGACCAGTCATCAGAAACTCATGGCCGAACATGTCAATTCCAGGCATCATGAAATCATCTTTGACTGGTCGGACATCAGCGGCAGATTCAAGCAAATGGTCCTCCAGGCCGAGTCACCGTTGAAAGAATCCTACGACACCTGCTCCCTGGCCTTGTCTGAATCCGTCCGGTCGCACGGCGTTAAGGTGATTCTGACCGGTGAAGGGGCGGATGAGTTGTTCGCCGGTTACATTGGGTATCGGTTTGACGAAAAGCGGCCCGAAATTTTCGATGATGGGGATGATCTCGCCCGCGCCCTGGAAGAACAGGAGAATGAGAAGCTCTGGGGTGATCCGAGCTTCTTTTACGAAATAAAACAATGTGAATTGCGAGAGACCAAACTGGCCTTGTATTCTCAGCCGGTCCGGGAGATGTTCTCTGAGGTGGATTGCATCACCGGTGATCTCGTCGATAAATCCAAACTCAGGAATCGGCATTACATCCACCGCCGGTCTTATCTGGATTTCAAATTACGGCTGGCCGATCACCTTCTTTCGGACCATGGCGACCGCGTCGCCTACGCCAATTCGGTGGAAGCCCGGTATCCGTTCCTGGATATCAACCTGATGGAATTTGCCACGACCGTTCCGCCCCACCTGAAGTTAAATGGACTGGTGGAGAAGTATATTCTCAAGCGAGTGGCCGAGAGATACCTGCCGCCCCAAATCATCCACCGGGAGAAGTTCGGGTTTGTGGCGCCGGGCAGTTCGTACCTGATCAAGCGAGACATTGACTGGCTCCAGGACGTTTTGTCATATGATCGGATAAAAAGGCAAGGTTATTTCGATCCGGACACCATCGAGCGGCTGAAGAAAATCTATGCCGCGCCCAACTTCCGGCTCAACCTGCCCTTTGAGAATGATTTGCTAATGATTGTCATCACTTTCGGCGTTTTCCTGGATCTTTTCGAGATGCCGGATTTCAGTTGACCTTAACTAACGAGAGAAAGCCCAACACAGAGGTTCTATATGCCTTTTTGTCATTTCGGTGCGAAGCGATAAATCTTAAGATTCCTCACATTCGTTCGGGATGACAAGATGGTCACCATTGGTTTTTTGGTTGCGACCAAAGGCCGCGCGGTGTCTTTGGTGTTGCGCTTTGGGGCAAATGTTAATCCGAGACTTTGGTTCTTGATAACTCTTAACAGGATAAAGCATGAATCATCAGGTATTGGGTATCTTAGGCGGGATGGGGCCTCTGGCTTCGTGCGCGTTCTTGCAAACCGTCTACGAGGAAAATATTAAGGGGCAGTTGGAGCAGAACTACCCGAATGTGATATTGCATTCCATGTCTTCCGTGCCGGACCGGACCGCCTCTTTCAAGCAACGGGCGGAAGATGCTTTTCTAGAAATCTTGATTGCCAATTTGCGGTCTTTGGTCAACGTCAATGTCTCCAAGATCATCATCTGTTGTTTCACCTCACATTGCTTACTTCATCATTTCCCAGATGATATCTCCGACAAGATTGTTTCTTTGGTTGATATTACCGCCCGGGAACTGGCCCGGCAAAGACAACCCGCATTATTGTTGGCCAGTCTGGGGACGTATCAGAAAGGGCTGTTCGAGAATGCCGGTTCTTGTCAGGCTATCAAGGAACTTATTGTTATCCCCACGGAGCCGGATCAGCACAGGATCCATCAGATTATATACGAACGGCTTAAACCAGGGACCGAAGTCGCTTCTGTCTACCCTCTGGTCAAGAGCCTGTTGGAAAAATACCAGGTCAACACCTTTATCGCGGGTTGCACGGAATTCCACCTCCTGGTCAGATATTTAATAGCAAATAATATAGACGACATTATTTTTATCGACCCCTTATTGACCATTGCCCGGAACCTTGAGGAGATCATAAATGGCTGCGATGAATAAAAAAATACTTCATACCGTATTTGAAAATACCGCGTCGGAATTTCCTGATCGCATCGCCGTTGAACATGGAACTCGATGCATTTCCTATGCGGTTTTAAATAGCTCAGCGGCTCGACTCTCACAGTATTTGCGCCATCTGGGAGTCAAGAAAGACAGCATTGTCGGCTTATTTTTGGACAGCAGCCTGGAGTATTTATCCAGTATTATTGGAATTATGAAGTCTGGCGGGGTGTTTATGCCCCTTGATTTGGAATTTCCCGAGAAGCGTCTGGAATATATCCTGAACAAGACCGTCCCGGAGGTGCTCATTACCAGCCCCGACCGTCGGGACCGGATCACTGCCCTGTTGACCAGGCTGAATCTGAAACCGGCCCCGGCTCGGTTGCTCCTGATCGATTCCGATTTGACTCCCAGTCTTGACGGCCGGGATGGAGATGGGGCATTGGACATCTCGCCTGGCAACCTGATTAGTCCTAATGGTCTCCCAGACCCAAATGACAGTATTTACATTATGTACACCTCTGGATCGACCGGTGAACCCAAGGCAATTGTCGGGTGCCATAAGAGCCTGAGTCATTTCATGCATTGGGAAACAACTGAATTCGATTTTGATACGCGGATGAAGGTCAGCCAATTTGCTCCGGTCACCTTCGATGCCAGTCTCAGAGATTTCTTCACCCCTCTGATCACCGGCGGTACCGTCTGTATTCCCGAAAAGGAAGTAAAATCCAATCCCAGACGTTTGGTGGATTGGCTGGAGGCTTCCGGGGTGACCCTGGTCCATTGTGTCCCGTCCCTGTTTCGGATCATCTCCAAGGAAGTGGAAGACCGAGGAGGTGGGGACAGGGTCTTCCCGCAGCTCAAGCACATCTTGATGGCCGGAGAGGCCCTATATGGCCGGGACGTCATCAAATGGATGGATCTGGTGGGCGACCGGATCGAGCTGACCAATCTTTACGGTGCGTCGGAAACCACCCTGATCAAGACGTTTAACCGCCTCAGAGCCCGGCCCGCCAATCCTCATGCCATTATCCCGGTCGGCCAGCCCATCTCCAATGCAGCCATATTGATCGTCAAGGGGAAGCAACTGTGTTCCATTGGGGAGATTGGGGATATTTATATCAAAACGCCCTTTATGACCAAAGGCTACTACGGTGATCCGGACTTGACCAGCCGTAGTTTTGTCCCCAACCCATTGACCAACGAGGCCAACGATCTGGTTTACCGCACCGGTGACCTGGGTCGGTATTTGCCAGACCGCAGCGTGGAATTTATTGGGCGGCTGGACACGCAGGTGAAGGTGAACGGCATCAGAATAGAACTGGCCGAGATTGAGCGGGCCTTACGGGGTCACGCGGCCCTGGACCAGGCTGTCGTCCAGGCTTTTAAGAGCCGGGAGAATGAGCCGACCCTGGCCTGTTACTATACTGAAAAGCAGCCCGTGACGGCTGACCAGATCAGAGAATACCTGCTGCAATTTCTGCCCGATTATATGGTGCCGGCCTTTTTTGTCCAGTTGGATGAATTTCCGCTGAATCTGAATGGCAAGATTGACCGCAAGGCCCTGCCCAAACCAGAAGAAATGCTCTATGACAAGATCAAGTATGAACCACCGGCCAATGATTTGGAAAGCCAGTTGGAGAACATCTGGAAAGACGTCTTAGGCCTTAAGAAAGTGGGGGTGACCAGCCCCTTCTTTGAAATCGGCGGCCAGTCCCTCAAGGCCACCCGGATTGTCTCCAGAATATATAAAGTTTTGGGGGTGGAAGTAACTCTTAAGAACTTCTTCGAGAACTCCACAGTCCGGAAATTGGCCGATTTGATCGGCCGCTTGGGAACATCTATTTACCGGGAAATTGAACCGGCGCCTGAACAACCAGGGTATGAACTCTCCGCCGCCCAAAGACGCCTCTGGATTCTGGATCAGATGGAAGGCAGTTCTCTGGCCTACCAGATACCTACGTCTTTCCTGATAGAAGGACAATTGGACCTGGCCGCCTTTGGCCGGGCTTTCCACGACCTGGCTCTACGTCATCAATCTCTGCGCACCACCTTTGTAAACGTAAACGGCCGGCCGAAACAGGAGATTCACCCGGAGCCGAATTTTACCATCGAAGAAATCGACTTGTCCGAGGAGCCAGACAACCTGGACTTGGCTCGAGAATATGCCAACCGACAAGCAGATGAGCCTTTTGATCTGGCTGCCGGTCCCCTGGTCAGGGCCAGGTTGCTCAAACTGGCGCCGGACCGCCACGTCTTCCTGCTCAATATGCACCACATCATCACCGATGCCTGGTCCTTTGACGTTTTGGCCAAAGAAATCTTAGCCTTGTATCACGCCTATGTGACCGGCCGGCCTAATCCCTTACCCCCTTTGCGTATCCAGTATAAGGACTACTCCACCTGGCAGAATGCCTGGCTTCAGTCAGAGGCCATCCAGCCCCATCGAGATTACTGGCACCGCCGATTAGCCGGGCCTCTACCCAAGTTGAATCTGCCCACCGATTACCCCCGGCCGCCGGTGCAGACCTTCAATGGCCGGACCATGCAGGTCGATTTAGATGAGACCCTGCTGACCGACGTCCAGAGATTGAGCCAGGAACACAATGTCAGTTTGTTCATGGCCTTGATGACCTTTGTTAAAATCCTGATCCACCGCTATACCGGCCAGGAAGATATTCTGTTAGGCTTCCCCATTGCCGGGCGGAACCACCCCGACTTGGAAAACCAGATCGGCTTCTATGTCAATATCCTGATCCTGCGGGACGCCATCAGGAGACAAGACACCTTTTTCGAGGTCTTGGAAAGAGTCAAACAAACCATGACCGAGGCTTTTGATCATCAGGTGTATCCCTTTGACATATTGGTCGATGAATTGGATTTGGACAAAGATGTCAGCCGGCCGCCCATTTTTGATGTCGGTGTCACCCTCCAAACCAATGACCGGCTAGCCCTAAACCTGGACAAAATCAAAATCAGTGATTTTGAGCATGATTGGGATATCAGCAAGATCGACTTGCTCTTCACCTTTACCGAGATGGACACTCAACTCCGATTAGACCTGACCTACAATACCGACCTGTTTAAGGAAGCCACCATCCGACGGATGGCCGACCATTTAGAGGAGTTGATCAGAAGCGTGCTGGGTACTAACCGAGCACCCATTGATCAATTAAATCTACTGAGCCAGGCCGAAAAGCACAAACTGCTGGAGGAGTTTAACGCCACCGCCACGGCGTATCCTCAAGACACCACCCTGGTCGCTCTATTTGAGCAGCAAGCGGCCAAATCGCCGAACAGTCCGGCCGTAGAATATGAAGGCGTTCAGCTCACCTATGATCAACTCAATGCCCGGGCTAATCAAATTGCCCGATACTTACGTGACCAACTACACATCCAGCCGGAAGAACTAGTGGGGCTGATGGTCGATCGGTCCGAATGGGCTATCATCGGTTTATTGGGCATCCTCAAGTCAGGCGGAGCCTATTTACCGGTGGATCCACTCTATCCCCAGGATAGAATTAACTACATGCTGGAGGATAGCCGATGTCGGGTCCTCCTGACCGAGAGTTGGTATCTGGACCTGCCGCGGCCGGAGTCTGTCAATCAACTGATTGATTTAAGAAACATCTCTACCGGCTCAGCCACCAACCCGGATCAGGTTTCGGCCCCCCAGAATATGGCCTATGTCATCTACACCTCAGGCTCTACGGGAAAACCCAAGGGAGTCATGATTGAGCACCGAGCCTTTATCAACATGATTCTGGACCAAATCAAGATCTTTGAAGTCACCACCTCGGACCGGGTGGCCCAATTCGCGTCGCTCTCCTTCGATGCCTCTCTGTCGGAAACGTTCATGGCCTTGCTCGGCGGGGCGTCACTCATTTTGCTCGACCGCGAGACCATAAACAACACGGTGAGGTTTGTTCAATTCATAAAGGACAGAGGCATCACGGTGATCACCCTCCCCCCGGTCTACCTGAGCACCTTGAACAAGCACGAATTAAAACCAATCAAGACCCTGATCACGGCCGGCGAACCGGCCTATGTGGATGATGCCCTATTCTATGCCCGGAAGAAAAGGTACTACAACGGTTACGGACCGACCGAATACTCGGTTTGCACTGCTGTTCACCGAGTTGACCCCAACCAGGTCTATCGGAATACTATCCCCATCGGCACCCCCATCGCCAACACCTCGGTCTTGATTTTGGATGACGCTCTCCAGCTCTTGCCGTTAGGCGTCCCTGGTGAAATCTGCGTG
>JADFXK010000207.1 GCA_015233625.1 Deltaproteobacteria bacterium
AAGCAGTCCTGCTCAGCCCACGTTGCCTTCTTTTTGGGGTGTGGATCCCGGCCGTGAGAACGAGGCAAACAGTAGAACGATAGCACTGGCTTGTCAAGAGGTACTTACAGGGATATGGTCGGGTTGCCCCGGTTAAGAATAGATCTTAAGCATTTTTCGGATAATCTTCCCAGGCAGGGGTTCATTTGTGGTTAGGGCGGCGTGAGGACACACCTCGATGCAGCAATAGCATCGGATACATTTGTCATAATCAAAAGTCACTTTCCGCTGGTCATGGGAAATGGCTTTGGCGGGGCAATATTGCCAACATTCACCACAAAGTTTACACCGGGCGGGCTGCGCCACAGGTCGTTGAATCAAGTTCTTTCTCAGGAATCCATGGAAAACTCGAGGGCCGAACACCAGTGGAACCGCGGCCGGCAGCCTAAAACCTTTGATCCGCGGGAGTTCCCCCTCCAATTCAATGGCTGGGTCAAGCAATCCCAGGCTGCGAGCCACCTTGTTGGTAAGTAACGCCAATGGGTCCAGCCCCAGCAACCGGCAGACTGCTACATCTACTGCCAGGGTGTCGTCACTGGCCATGATCAAGCCCAGGTGCTTCGGTCGGCCGCCTTTGCCGGGGCCTTCACCTTCCAGGGCCAAGATCCCGTCGAGGATGGTTACCGTGGGTTTTAGGGCCGAACAAATCGCGACCAGGAGATGGGCGAATTTCTCTCGGGAGACTCCAGCCCGGAGATGCCATTCAGGCTTGCGGAAACCGACCACGCATCCGAACATGTTTTTGACGCCCAGCGTCAACAGCATTTGACTGTGGGTCTTGAGTTTTGGCAGATTGATGATAACTTCGGCCGCTACGGCTTCCTCGGCCAACTCAATCTCACCGAATGGTTCTCCTACGGAAACTTTGACAGAGTTCTTAAAATCTTTGAGGACCACCGGCAAGCCTTCAAGAGCCTTGGTTATCCCGTTTAGTTTCAATACTTTTTCAAATGCACCGATCGCGCCGCTGTCAGAGATCGAAACCCGGCCGCCTTTTTCCAACACATATTCAGCCGCCGCTTTGATAATGAGTGGATGGGTCAAAATCGCCGTTTCCGGGGAAGTTGGAAATAGGAAATTGGGTTTGATCAAGACCTGAGTATTCGCCTTTATTCGCCCCTGGTCAAACGCGCGGAGCATTTCGAATATGATCGGTTTAAGGACGGCATAGTCGTATTCAGCCTGTTTGATCATTACTCTGGACATTAGCAGCTCCCATATCGAGCGTATCTGCCGGTTGTGCAGATGAACGCAGATGGCTGAGGCACGCAGGCGACTTCGATTATGCGTCCTTTTTAACCTGCGTGACTTGGCGCAATCTTTGAATTAAGGCATGGCCTGTCAATCACGGTTTCCTGGTTGGATAGCGGATTCGTCGAACTCGGATTAAATTAACAAATTTTCTCTATATCGGAGATTCGAATCCGGGGCGACTAACTTACGGTTGCGCTCCTTTTGCCGGGTGTTTGAAGCAGACCGCGTATGCGTTGCGAAGTATTCGGAGTCCGAAGGGTCAAGGAAGGTGGGTGACTGAAGGCGAAAGGAACGGGATATAGGTTGTTTTCCCCAACGCCTGTGGTCAGCATGGGGATTCCGAAATCACTTTTCTAAAGGTTAGGATATTTTTATCATCTTCGCGACGGTAGGAAACACTGTCCGTGAATTTTCTGATAAGATGGAGACCCAAACCGCCGATGGGCCGGTGGTCAATGTCGGATTCCAGGTCAGGCGGGGGAATGGTCAGAGGGTTGAACGGCTTACCATGATCAATCAAGTCTATGACCAAGGTTTTTGGTTCTTCCAGGCTAATTGACACGGTTAGATCACCGGCCGCGTCTTCGTAAGCGTAATTGATGATGTTCGTGGCGGCTTCATCAATGGCCAGGTCAACCTCATGAATCACCTTCATAGAGGCGCCATGGGCCGCAACCTGGTCAGAAACGAAATTGCAGAATTCTTCCAGGTATTCTATTTTGGCGGGCCTAGTTATCTGATATGTTATCTGACACATTTTATTTGGCACATTGGCTATCCGGTTAAAGGGAAGGTACAGTCAACTTACATTAGGGTAATGGCAAATCACCCGGTTCTTTCGGTTGAAAGAGCCGGGTGGAGCCACGTGATGTTGCGAATCAGTAGAGAATTCAGCTGGCTGCTTGAATTAAATCATTAACCCGGTAAAATGATACTGTCAAATTTTGCAAACCCCGATCCGAGGTCAACTCGTCAGGGTGACAAATTGCAGTAATCCACAGAAGTTGTGTCAAATCTGGTTCAGCCGCACCCGCCCGAGGCCTGGGCTATCAACTCCGGCTTTTGCTCCGGCTGATTTTTGCCGTTTGAGGCTTGGGTTGACGGCGCAACAGACGCAGATACCCCAAAAAGAGAGCTGAACTTATACACAAAACGTCTAACGTGAAACAGGCGATTGATACTCGTCCAACGTAAAAATCATAAACAGATTCCATTAAGGTGTTTTGGGGAGATATGGGTATCGGACCCATGAACGGCCAAAACAATACCTCCGGGTCAACCATGTCGCTGGCCAGATGCCCCACCCACATGGCCATGCCAACGTAAAGATACTTCATGGGAACCCTGAATTCCCGGCAGAAAATGTAGGCGGCAATAGACAGTATCGAAAAAGTAAGGATAGAATGGCCAAATCCCCGGCCGGCCAACCCAAACAGCACTCGCCCCGGCTTGTCCATAAAGTCGGGACCATAACACGAAAAAATCAAGAAAAGATAGTTTTCATTTTTTAGGAAAGTGTTCTTGGCTACATTAGCCACCGCCAGATGTCCTAAGATCATGACTTTATTTTGCCCCTTATTTAATGTCCTGGGATCAACCGCATCCCCTCAAGGATGCATTTAACTTCAACTTGCAACAAGCAGCAATTTGTATGCCAGATTGCCGTAAAAGATGACTTGAAACCGCACCGCCAAACTTGAATCATGTTATCCGGGTGTTAAGGTAGCTGATTCCGTATTTCTCTTCCCCGGGTTATCCTAAAAGGCACACAAGTTGCCGTTATTGGGGATGCACGGAATGCTTATATTCAAGTTTCTCACAATAGTCAATGAGAAATCACCAGGGTGTTCTAAAATTCTAGATCTTGTAATAATAACTATATTATTTCAGTTAGATAAAATAACAAGACGCAAACCGGAGGGAGAATTGTCCCTTCACCCGACTCTCTTTGATAGAATAATTAAACTATTAATTAATAATATTTAACATTATAGATGTATTATTATAATATTTTTAATCCATTAAGCGTTAAAGAAAATATCCAAAATATTCAACCTGTTATTCGCCTCTACGGTCCGCTTGACGAAACCGAAATCGAGGCAAAATTGACACAGTCCTCATCGTCTCCTTCACCCGACCACTTGGGATAGGAACTTCCCGAAGAATATTGTTTAGCAGATCTTCCCCATGGATTCAGTATCGGCCGGTAATCTCCCCAACGGCTCGGTTTCATATAATTTCCCTTAAATCACAATACATTGACCTGATAGGGATGGGGCAGTTCCCCGCGGCCCAAAGCACCTATGCAAAAAAAACTATCTCAAGACTAGTCCAATCTGATATGGTTGGGGCTTGGGCTACTCATTATTAATTAAGGTAAAACATTATGTCGAGCAACGTCATCAAAATTTCAGCTCTAGTCCCCGGTGGCTATGGCTTGGGCCGGTTGGAAGGAAAGGTCATCTTCGTGCCAGGCACATTGCGCGACGAGGTCGTCGAGATCGAAGTGATCGAGTCTAAGCCGCAACATAGTCTGGCCCAACTGATTAAGGTCATCGAACCTTCTCCGCAGCGGGTCAGCCCCCGTTGTCCTGTGTTCGGCCAGTGTGGCGGGTGTCAGTGGCAACACATTGATTCCACCTTCCAGCACTTGATCAAGAAAGACCTGCTCATCGACGCCTTGACCAGAATCGGAAAGCTGAACTTACCAGAAGAGATTAACCTGACACCGGCCGCCTCCCCCTGGCATTATCGACACCGCTTACGGCTCCAGGTCCGCGGTCAGGGACGGCAACGCCGATGGGGATTCTTCGGCCCTCGGTCTCATGTGCTCATTCCAATCACCGATTGCTGGTTGGCCAATTCTCTGGTTAATCAGATTATACAACAAGTCAGTCAATGCCTCCCTGATTTACCCGGTGATGACAACCTTAAAGAAATTGAAATCGTGTCCTCGCCTGAAGAGGGTCAGGGCGTCGTGCTTTGCCGGTTTACTCCCGGTGCAAGGCCCGGAAACAAATCCGCCTGGGCCGGAATTGCCGACGCCTGTCCCAAAGTTAAGGCGTTAATCGTGACCACAGGGGATCAGGTTATGATTGTGCCGGGCCGGGAGGCCGATTTACGGTACACGTTCTATGTAGCAAACCATCAGACGAAAAAGGATCTAACTTATCAGTTGCCACCTGGGGTTTTTACCCAGTCCAACTTGGGGATGAATCAGGCGTTAATCAATCTGGTGGTCAAGCTGGCCCGGCCTCGGCCAGGTGATATCGTTTGGGATCTTTTTTGTGGCGCCGGGAATTTCTCCTTACCGCTGGCCTTGACGGCCGGTCAATTGACCGGAGTAGAATCCTCCTCGGCCGCCATCCAAAATGCCGACTACAACGCCGGGATCAACGGAATAAACAACTGCCGGTTTCTGGTCAGCCGGGTCGATAGATTCCTGGCCGGATTAAGACAGAGGACAGGCCGGCCGACTATTGTTGTCTTGGATCCCCCTCGGGAAGGAGCCAGCGGACTGGGCCATCAGATGGAGAAAATCAGGCCAGATCGGATTATCTATGTCTCTTGTAATCCGGCTACCCTGGCCAGGGACGCGGCTCATCTCCACAAGGCCGGCTATAGGCTGGCTCGTCTAGAAGTGGTGGACATGTTCCCCCAGACTCATCACGTGGAGACCATTGCTCTGTTTGAACCAGTTTAACCAAATCGACCACCTGGCGATTCGTTCCTGAATTTCGGACGACCCCATTTTTTATCATGAGGAGCTTCCTATTGGGCCGGTCATTAGTTCTTGCAGCGAAGCCTGATCGGTGCTATATCTTTTTGAAATTTTTCCATCCGGAGAGTCTTGAACCGCAGGAACTTATAGACTGATCGAACTGGGAACATAAGAATTAGTTTTCTCAACATACCCATACCGCTTCACCGGAGGGACGTCACGATGAATCTCCCTGAGTCCAATAGATCAACTCCGCTATATCATGAGCACCTGGCCCTAAAGGCCAAGATGGGGCCTTTTTCAGGATGGAACATGCCCATCTGGTACGAGGGTATTATCTCCGAACATGAAGCTTGTCGCACCAAAGCCGTGGTCTTTGATACCGGGCATATGGGTATTATAACCGTGTCGGGCGGGGGGGCCGCGGCGGCCTTAGACCGACTGGTGACGGCTAAAGTCGTGGCCTTGCCGGTGGGGCGGGCCAAGTATGGTTTTCTGCTTGACCCAACTGGTGGCATCCGGGATGATCTGATTTGGTTCAACCGGGGTGAAGATGATTTGCTGGTGGTAACCAACGCCGGCACCGCGGAAGATGATCTGAACTGGCTTCGCTCAAAACTTCCGGTGGAAGTCCAGGTAACCAGTCAGGCCGGGCGGCTGACCAAGTTGGATGTGCAGGGGCCGGCGGCCGCGCTGGTGCTGAGGGAAGTCTTTGACCTGGATGTCTCTAAGTTGAAATACTTCACGTTTGTAGAGACTTCGGTGCAAACCGTACCAGTCATGGTCAGCGCCACGGGATACACCGGCGGGCCGGGTTTCGAGTTATTTTTTCCCCAGGAAGCGGCAACGACATTTTGGCGGCAACTACTGGCCCATCCCTTAATTTCTCCGGCCGGCCTGGGTGCCCGCGACACTCTGCGGTTGGAGGCGGGGTTGCCCCTTTATGGAATGGATATCGACAAATCAAAGACTCCGGTAGAAGCGGCCAAGATGAAATATGTGGAAATGAACAAAGACTTCATAGGAAAAGAGGCCCTGTTGTCGCGGCTGGATGCCGGGCCGGGCCAATTACTTGTCTTTTTTATTACTGATGGCCGCCGGGCTGTCAGGCATGGGCACGCCATCCTGGATCTGAGTCGGAAAGAAACCGGCGTGGTGACCAGCGCAGCCTTCATCCCTGGATTGAACAAGGTCGTCGGAATGGGTTATGTCAGTCCCGCCCTGGCTCACCCAGGGATAGACGTGATCATTAAAACGGAGCGATGGGAAGTCAAGGCTACCGTGGCGGCACCAGGGGTCAATAAAAAAATAACTCCATAAAACGGTAAGGTAATGGCGGAAGATGATCTGATTGCGGCCTTAACCATGGCGGTTAAAGAAGAGGTCGTGGAAAACTACCTGTACAACCGCCGGTTGACCCTGGCTCAGATAGAGGATATTGATGAAAGGGCCAGGTTAATCAAAAAAGTGGAGCAAAATCTGGTTAATGGATTTGCCCGCATCTATGGTCTTCTTTTGAAGAAAAAATATCTTGCCGTTTTACTAAATATTTTAGGGATAGATGAAGCGCCGTTCTACGATCGGTGTTCGAAAAGCCCCGGCTTTCCCCGGATCGGCTTAATCCGGGTGCGGAGCCTGACGGCCCGAGGAAAGTATAAGAAGCTCCTGTTCAAATCATATGAATGGCTGTGCCTGGCCGGGACTCAATTCGACGCCGCATACCATGATTTAAAGAAAGACTGCGTTGCCGTGAATTACAATATCAGAAAATTCCGGGCCGATTTTGATATTCTAAACATTATGAGTTTTCTTAAAGGGATGGATATAGTCGAGTTAGAAAAAAAACATTTCTTGGGAGAAAACTTTGATGCCCGGGAAATTGGCTCATTGGAACGGTCGATGTACATCAAGGATATCAAATGGGAGGCCATTGATCTAACCCCACCGCCTGATTTGCCGCCACCCGATCAAGTCAAGGAATCTATGGAAGACCTGGCTGATCGAATTTTTGATGAAAATCCCGGTGAAGTAAAAAAAATGCTGAAATGATATCATCCTATGCCTGATTTGTTGTTGCCGCCCGTGGCATCCGCAGATGATGACCTGATAGGGGAGGTCACCCTTATATTGGCCACCCATTATGACCTGGGGCAGGTGCTTAGAGCCCAGGCTCTGACTGGAGGCCGGATCAACCGGACCTGGCGTGTCGACACGGCGCGGGGAGTCTATGTCGTGCAGCGACTGCACCCCGTTTTTGGAGGGGATGGTCATGTGGTTGAGAATGCCCGCCGGGTGACGGATCATCTGGCCGCCAACGGTATCCTGGCGCCTCAAATTGTCCCGACCAGATCCGGGCGGACCTTCATTTCCGATCAGGACACCCGACTGTGGCGGGTCATGACCTTCATTCAAGGGAATCCGGCACCCGACCGGACCCTGAAAACGGTGTTCGAAGCCGGTCAGGTCTTGGGCGGTTGGCATCGGGTTATGCGGGACAACCCACCTGGTTTACTGTCCTTCCTCCCGGCGGCCTATATGCACGGTCATCCGCTGGTGGCGGCCGAATTTCAGCAAGCCATAAAGAAGCACCTACATACTGATAAGTATAGTCACGTCCAAGAGGTTATCGCCGCTATTCAAGACCACCTGGCCGCCT
>JADFXK010000208.1 GCA_015233625.1 Deltaproteobacteria bacterium
TTGAGAAATCTCTGGGTCCTTCAGGTCATGTTTTGCTATCGGCTTATGAGAGTTGCCATTGATCATACAACTAAATGAGACCACAGAAGTTTTGTCTTCAGCCAGGGAAAAAGAGTTGCTTCTTGGGGCTTTTTGTGTCAATTTAAGAACTCGATTTTTGCCTGGTGAACCTTGGCCTGATCCGATCACTGGAGATTAATTATGGAGAATGTGAAAATTTACGCCTTGAGCACCTGCAGCCACTGTAAGGCGACCAAGAAATTTCTCGATGAATGCAAAGTTAAGTATGATTGCCTGGATGTAGACCTGACTCAAGGACAGGAACGAGAAGCTATTTTGGATGATATTAAGAAGCTGAATCCCAGGTGTTCCTTTCCGACGATTATTATCGGGGACACGGTAATTGTCGGTTACAAAGAGGACGAGATAAAGAAGGCTTTAGGTCTATGAAAGATGTGACCCAACTTCACGAAATGCTTCGGAAGATACAAGAACCCAAAGGCTATTTTTTCAACTGGAACAAGCAATTGGTTTTCGAATTGCTCGAAGCCCTGCTGACCAATAAAGACCGGTACGGATACATGTGCTGCCCCTGTCGACTGGCCGCGGCTGACCGGAAAAAGGATGAAGATATTATCTGTCCGTGTGTCTACCGGGTGCCGGACGTGGCAGAATTCGGAACCTGCTATTGCGGACTCTACGTTTCTGCCGATTGGAATGCGGGCAAGATACCAATACAACCAGTCCCGGAACGAAGGCCGCTGGACAAAATTCCCTATTAGCCTTATTTTTGCCAATGGTCTTCGTCGGTCCGGCCTAACCTGTGTCCGCGGCAGTTGATGGTATGGTTAAGCATGATCAAGACAGCGCCCCGCCCGGCCAGGCGGCCAAGGGCTTCCGAAAAGCTTGGGGGAATCGGGAAAAGTAAGTAGATTAAACGCCAGAAAAGGGATAGATAGCTGATGAATATTTCCTATGAATATGAAATTACTTCTCATCCGGCCGCTGAATTCAACCACGTCGTCTACTTCTGCTCGGAATCCGGAGAATGCAGCCTCAATCAAGTTCCCACCGGTCAGATCAAAGTCCTCACAGATATTCTGAATGAACGGGGGATGCAGGGTTGGGAATTAGTGCAATTATCTTTTGGTAAAGAAGGCGTTATGGCTTTTTGGAAACGCCAGGTCACACCGAAAGACTAGTCTTCCTCCTGGTGGACATGGGTTCCCGGTCCGACCTTAACTGGGCGGGGATGCTTTGTCGTCCAGGCGCGATGATCCAATGATCTCAGTTTGCGCAGATATTGTGTGACATCTACATCTTTCGAGACGCCTCACCGGCACACCATCTCGTTTTGACGATAAGCTCTGAGATGGGGAGGTGCCGTTGGGCCGTCCTGCCCGCCGCGAGAATTCTGGTATCCCATTACGTTGTTATCCCTTCTGGGTCGGCCCGGCAGGGGTAGGCTGTTTGGCCTTGTACGCTTCTGTGTGGAGTTATTTGATTGTCTCAAAGCCAGGTTATCTTGTGGTTCGGCCAACCATCTTTGGGGGTGGGGAGCTGAAGATGATGTGGAAGACCCTATGGGAAAATATTATGAATAAATTCTTCAAGATGGGCAAGTTAATTATATTTGGCATTCTTATTACCGTTCTTCCCCTTTGCCCAAGTTCGGCCGGGGCCGATGAAAAGATCTCGATTACCGGATCCACCACGGCGCTTCCCGTGGCTCAGAGGTTGGCGGAAGATTATATGGACACGCACCATGAGGTCAGCATCTCCGTGGCCGGCACGGGTTCCGGTGACGGCATCAGGGCCATCATTGATGGTAGTGCCGACATCGGCACCTCCTCTCGGGATATGAAAGCCAAAGAAGTGGCCCTGGCCCTGGAAAAGGGGCTCAAGCCGGTTAAACAGGTGATCGCCCTGGACTGCATCGTGCCGGTGGTGAACTCGGATAACCCGCTAACAGACCTGAACCTTGCGCAACTTAGAGGGATTTATAACGGAAAAATCAGAAACTGGAAAGACGTGGGAGGCAATGACAAGCCGATCGTGGCCATCTCCCGGGATTCCAGTTCAGGGACCTTTGAGGTGTGGCAGGAAAAAATACTGAACAAAGACAAGGTCCGTCCCGATGCTCAACTCCAGGCATCCAATGGGGCAGTGGCCCAGGCCGTGGCTGGAAACAAATATGCCATCGGATACTTGGGGATTGGATACTTGAATTCGAATTTGAAACCTTTGAAGGTAAATGGGGTGACAGCCTCTTTCGAGACGACTAAGACTAAGGTTTACCCTATCTTTCGGGAGCTCTTCATGTTTACGCGGGGGAAGCCGACCGGTCCGGTAAAGGCTTTTCTGGACTTCGTGAAAGGCCCAAAAGGTCAGAAGATTGTTAGAGAAGAAGGTTTTGTGGCCATCAACTGAAGATGACTCCGGCCATGAGCGAAGGGGATGTTCAAATGTCGAGTCTGTCTGCCGGCGGTAATCAAGACTCAAATTCCACCACCAGTGTCGTGGAACTCAAGGTTCAGGAAGGACTCCCAAAGTATTTTTTTCTGGCGGCCGCCTCCACTTCCCTCTTGGTCATGGCTTTGATCATGATTTTTTTGTTTCGAGAGGGGCTGGCGATTTTCGGGAAGGTCAACCCCGTCAGTTTTTTTTTCGGGAAGGCCTGGTATCCGACTTATGATCCGCCCGAATTCGGGATATTGGCCTTGATCGTCGGATCAGTCTCCGTGACCCTGTTCTCGTCGTTAGTGGCTATTCCGTTGGGTGTGGGCACGGCTCTCTATTTATCGGTGTTAGCCGGTCCGACCGTCCGCGAGTATGTTAAAGCCGCGGTGGAATTACTGGCCAGTTTGCCGTCGGTTGTCTTGGGCTTCTTAGGCATGGTGGTAATTGCTCCCGCGATGCAACAGATTCTTGACGTTCCGACCGGGTTAAATATCGTCAGCGCCTCAATTGTCTTGGCCATAATGGCTATCCCGACCATCACCAGCATCTCGGAGGATGCCCTTTATGCAGTGCCCCGGGATAATCTGGAGGCGTCCTATGCCTTGGGGGCCACCCGATGGGAGACAATGAGCCGGATCCTGGTGCCGGGGGCTTTGTCCGGGATAGGGACGGCCGTTATCCTAGGTATGTCGCGGGCCATGGGCGAGACCATGGTGGTGCTGATGGTGGCCGGTGGGGCCGCCCAGATCCCGTCGAGTCTGTTCGATTCCGTTCGGCCCATGCCGGCATCAATCGCGGCCGAGATGGGGGAGGCGCCGTTTGGAGGTGAGCACTACCATGCCCTGTTCGCCATCGGGATCGTGCTTTTCTTGATGACCCTGATCTTCAACCTGGTGGCCACCTACATTTCGAACAGATTTCAGCAAAAAGGGGCATCGACCTTATGACCGGGGCCGGATCAAGGCGCTATCGGATGATGACTGAGCGGGTGGCCTTTGGCGTAATTCGACTGCTGGCCGGGTTGGTGGTTATCACCCTTGGGAGCATTGTTCTTTTTTTTGCTTTATCAGGGTGCGAGCGCCATCAACTGGTCTTTCCTGACTGAAGCACCTCGGGACGCCATGACTAAGGGCGGCATCTTCCCGGCTATTATCGGCACCTTTTACCTGACCATCGGATCGAGTCTGATCGCCCTCCCCTTAGGGGTGGCTTCGGCCATTTATCTGAGTGAATATGCCAGAGAAGGTTGGTTGTTAAGGCTTATCAGGCTGGGTATTCAAAATTTGGCCGGCGTGCCGTCGGTTGTTTTCGGTCTGTATGGTCTGGCCTTGTTTGTGGTGTTTCTAGGCTTTGGGGTCAGCATCCTGGCTGGATCCTTAACTTTGGGGTTTCTGATCCTGCCCACGGTCATTGGGGCTTCGGAAGAGGCCTTCCGGCAAGTCCCGTCAACCTTTAGAGAGGCTTCCCTGGCTCTCGGGGCGACTAAGTTTCAGACCATTTGCCGGGTGGTGCTCCCGTCCGCTATGCCCGGCGTGCTCACTGGAAGTATTTTGGGGATTGGCCGGGCGGCCGGAGAAACGGCCCCGATCATGTTTACCGCGGCGACTTTTTATACCAAACATCTTCCCACCTCTCCCTTGGACCAGGTCATGGCCCTGCCTTATCACATCTACGTGCTGGCCACGTCCGGGACCCACATCGATCAGACGCGTCCTTTGCAGTACGGGACGGTGCTGGTGCTCATCTCTTTAGTCCTGGGGATAAACATCTTTGCTATTATCATCAGAACCCGAATGAGACGAAAAAAGACATGGTAGCCACTTCAGATATAGTTATCGAAGTCCGGGACCTTGATTTTTATTATGGCGATATGAAGGCGTTAAGAGGAGTTAGCCTCAATATCAAAAGAAATCAGGTGACCGCTTTGATTGGTCCCTCCGGGTGTGGAAAATCTACTTTCTTGCGGCTGCTCAACCGGATGAATGACCTTATTCCGGGCACCCGGGTGGAAGGCCAGGTGGTGTTTGAAGGTAAGAACCTGTATGATGAAGATGTAAATCCGGTGGATATTCGGCGTAGGATTGGTATGGTCTTTCAAAAGCCCAATCCTTTCCCCAAGTCCATTTTTAATAACGTGGCCTACGGACCCCGGCTAAATGGCATTAAGGATAAGAAGAGATTAGATGAACTGGTCGTTCGGTCGTTAAAGCAAGCCGCGATTTGGGAAGAAGTCAAGAACAGCCTGGATAAATCCGCCCTATCGTTATCCGGTGGTCAACAGCAACGGTTGTGTATCGCCCGAGCCCTGGCTATGGCCCCCGAGGTGCTGTTGATGGATGAGCCGACTTCGGCGCTGGATCCGATTGCCACCAGCCGCATCGAAGAACTGGTGGAGGCATTGAAGAAAGACTATCCCGTGGTCATCGTGACTCATAATATGCAGCAGGCGGCCAGGGTTTCCGATGATACGGCCTTTTTTTACATGGGCGAAATGGTTGAGATGGGCAACACCGAGAGGCTCTTCACTAAACCGGAGAAGCAACAGACTGAACAGTATATTACCGGAAGATTCGGCTAACCGGCCGGTGGGTGGGGCATCCCGTTGGCTGGGTCCAGGGACGGTTAGATGAACGAAGACCGGCCAGGTTCAAGACAAAAAAGGTAAAACCAGGTTGGACGGCTTTGGGCCGGGCCCGGCTGTCGGATTGAATGTTCTTGACAGTCAAGTTGAAAAAATTATAGGATTAGTTCCCATTGGGCGGTTGAGGTCCCGGGACGGATCCGGTTGAGCTTCGAGTATGTTAACGTTTTTGGCCGGTTCAGTCGGTTGGGCTGGAGTCGTTGATTTGGACAGGAGGGTTTGGCCTTGACTATTCAGGGATTTCAAAGGCAGATGGATTGGGCGAAAGATAGTCTTCTGAAGATGGGCGGGTTGGTGGAAGAGGCCCTGGACAACGCCATCAGGTCCCTTTCGTCTAGAGACGCCGACCTGGCGCGACAGACAATCAAAGGGGACAAGCGCCTGGATGCCCTGGAAAATGATATAGAAGAACGTTGTGTGAAAATGTTGGCCACCCGGCAGCCGGTTGCGGTGGATTTGAGATTTCTGACTTCGGCGATCAGGATATCGTACTACTTGGAACGGATGGGCGACCAATGCGTCAATTTGGCGGACCGGTCTTTGATGCTGATCCCCATGGAACCGATGGAGTTCCCTAGAACTCTAATCGAAATGGGCGAAGTGGCCAAGGAGATGACCCGCAATTGCCTGGAGGCCTTTGTTCACCGGGATGTGATGGCCGCTCAAGCGGTGTGCTGCCGGGACGATGATCTGGACAGTCTCAATCGGCAACTCTTAGAAGAGATGATCAACTGGATGATGGATGAACATAGATTGATCAAACGAGGGGTGGAGTTGATCTTGACCGGTCGCCATTTGGAGAGAATCGGAGATGAGGCGACCAATATATCGGAGCAGGTGGTCTACCTGGTAGAGGGCAAGGTTATTCGGCATCCCGGCTTGCAGGACAAGGCACCCGGGCAATGAGGTCGGCTGTAAGTGACGGACGTTTAGTCCCTGAAAACAGTTGTCATCTTCACGAGATTGACGAGATTGACGAGATTGACGAGATTGAGACGTTAAGTCTTCTATTTTGAACTAGTTAAACTATTCTCCGCGTCGTCCTCAAGGACCCCGGCCAACCACTTTTTCATGCGGTCCAAATGACTGCCCGGCCAGTAGACTCGGCCGCACCGGGGACAGCGATGAAATGTGCCATGCCCGGCCAGAACATAATCGGGCACCTGTCCCACCACTTCTGCTCTAGAGACCGCGACCAGGGCCCGGTTGCATACCGAACACCGGGAGAAGATACCGGCCTCATCGACGGTCAGCCTAAAAGTCACCACCACTTCCTTTAACTGCTCCATCGGGTCATCGCTGTGCAGCAGATAGGCCTGGCTCGGTCCGGGCTTTTTCCGTCTTCGAGTCAGGATCACCCGGGGCTCATCTTCCTTCTCCAGCTCCTCCAGATTCGCTTCCATATCCGGCCGCCCTTCCAAGACGGTGTCATATCCTAAGATACGAAGCCATTTGGCTAAACGACCCAGCATCCGTTCAGCCAGGAATTTCATCCCGGTTACTTCCCTTCTAATAGAACTTCTTTGAATCCGGCCGGCTTAGGCAACTTGAAGAGAGACTCTTTCGTCGGTACATCAAACTGTAATTCCTTGACGTTTATCTTGATGGTCGTGTCTTGCTCCTGCGTGGTGATGGTGATATACTGGGGATACTTAGCTTCAAAACCGGGTGATGTGGCCACGCTGAAGAAATCGGAAAAAGCGACTCGGAAGGCGTCTTCCGACTGGTAATGTGACAAACTGAGCGATATGGGCGTGTAATCATCCGCGCGTAGGAGAATCTGCTCCTTAAGTTTCAATTTGGGATTGTCCAGATCCAACACCCAGGCGTCCAGTTCCGGGTCATAGGAACTGCGGCTCCGGGTGAATTCCAGCAATATCGGCATCCCCAATAGAATGTGGGAGACATCTTTGGCCGTTAATCCGGACACGGGCAGGTAGGGAGATAGGGTGTATGACCGGTAATATGACTTCTTGTCAAAGGATACGGCCGTGACATCTTCCTCCTTGGCCACCATATAGAGTAACGGCGTCCCAAAGGTGCTTGATACTTCCCAGCGCAATGTATCCGGATAGCGGCCGATAACGATGAGTTCGGCTCTTAAATAGGTCTTGGAAGAACTGATCGTCAGGTCGCCCATAGCCAGGAAGCTGTCGATGGCTTTTTCGTGCAGTTCCAGCCGCTGGACCAGGTCTTCGGCCCTGGGCGGCGTTTTCATGACCAGGGGTCTGCCGGCGCAACCAAAAGCTCCGCTGAGGATCCCCGTCATCATCAAGAACAGGAGTAATCGGAAGCCGGGAATCCGGTTAAGTGTTGAGCAGGTCATTTCATCCTTTCATTTTTTTTCATATGGGCCGGCCAGGGACTGATATTGCTCTCGGTCCGTTGCGGTGGTTTTTTGACCGGTCAATTCTGGTTGTGCTCCAGCTTCTTGATCACCTGCTCCAGCTTTTCCTTTATCCGGCCAAGATCTTTTTCCTGGTCCTTATCTTTGGTCTTCCCTTGCAACATCTCAACGGCCTTTTTATACATCTCCAGGGCCTTTTTGAGTAGT
>JADFXK010000209.1 GCA_015233625.1 Deltaproteobacteria bacterium
AAGGTGGTGGCCTCGGTCTCGGCGCCTGATGACCGGAGCCAGGTGGCTCGAGTATCCAGACGAGCTCCTCATAAGGCTGGATCGCAAGGCGGAAAAAGGCTGGCCGCCAGGTCTTCGAACCGGGAAAAACCGGCTGCCGATCCCGATCCGACGACCTTCCGGGCGGACATCATGAGACAAGCGGTGAAAGCCTCAGGATTGAAGAATAGTGACTTTGTCACCGCCATGAAGGCATTGAACTGCCAGTCGGAGCCGTTGGGTCGGATGGAGACGGCGGCTTTAGCGGAACGGATCATCCGCTTTCATGAGAATTTTCCTAAGGTTTTTTATGGGTTTTTGAACCGGCCGGATTTTGCGGCGGCTGAGAATCTAATCGCCCTGGCCGGTGTGCCACAATCTCCAGAAGAAGGATGCTTTTGGGATCGTCTCTATACCGAATTCATCAAGATGAACTTCAGTCCGCGGGAGGCGCTGTTGGGGGTGATGAGTCATCGAAAGGAAGTTGCCCGGAGACACAAAGAAAAGCGGGAAGCAACTCGCTTTGAAGGTGAAACCAAACCGATCAGGGTGTTGGAAATGCTTTCGGCTCAGGAATTCGGAGACCTGCTCGGTCCCTACATAAACGATCATCTCCGCAGATATTTAAAAAGTAAACGCCAGGCCATGCCTTCAAACGAGAGCGACTACGGCCGGCGGTTGGCCCTGGACATCTATTGTACGGCCAAGGCGTTTAACGTCCCGGTCACGACCATGTTGATTATAGCCCACCATGAAACCAATTTTGCTAATATCTTGGGTGATAACAATCGGTCAGCCAGCCCTTTCCAAATCTTTCGGCCGACCAAAAAGCTAATTCTGGCCGAGATGCATAAGTCCGGGATGAAAGTTCCTTCCGGGTCCATTGACCTACGGCATACCCCGACTCTGGCCACCTATATGGCCGCGTATCATATTTCCTCTTTAATGAAGAAAGACGGCAAAGGCTGCAACATGGACAACGTGGCCTACCGGTATAACGGTCAACGGAGCTATGTCGGTCTGGTAAAAGAAAAACGTGACGTTTTAATTACTTATCTGTCTGAACGGGGAGTCTTCCAAACCCAGTTCGCCCGGAAGGCTACCCCTGTCTGGAAGAGTTCTTTACAGGAGTCATGATGGGGAATGTGACGTCAGGCCACCGTATTGATTTTGGTCCCCCGACCTAATGCCTTTTGGGTGTCGGCCCGCAAAGTGTTCTCAGTTTGTGCTCCGGCCTGGCCATGGCCGGCCGGCTGCGAACCTTTGTCGGAATTTTGCAGGCCACGGACAGGGACAATGGCCTGGCCGTGGGGAGTAAAGGCGTGGTTGGTCTTCCGGTGGCCATACCCAGAGATCGCCTGGCTGGATAGAGTTACCCTGATGCCTCCGTCATCGGCCATATTAACCTCCTGCTTGTGTAACGTCCGCTACCTTAAAATCTCTTTGCTGTATCCTTGTCCTCGTGCCCTCTATGGTAGCCGGTTGGCCATAACTCGTCATCGCCGTGATGGCCGCTTGGGCTTAAGAATGAGAGGCGAGTAGCTCGATAATCCGATTAAGGTCTTCATTGGAGTAGAATTCGATCTCGATTTTCCCCCGGCGGCCTTTCTTAGCTATTTTGACCTTGGTCCCGAAGCTGCGGGTCAGGTCTTCGGCCAGCGACTGCAGGTAGATGTCGGGAGCCGGTTTTTCATCCACCGGTTTCTTTTTCTTGAGCCGTTTGGCCGCCTTTTCGCAGCCCCGAGCCGACAACCCCCGTTCAATGATCAAATTCCTCAGCATTAACTGGTCGGCTTCATTCTCCAGGCCCAGGAGGACCCGCGCCTGGCCCATGTTCAAATCCCCATTGACTAGATCCTGCTGGATGGGGTCGGGCAGCCGCAACAATCTGACGTAGTTGGTGACCGTACTTCTTTCCCGGCCGACTCTGGTGGCGATCTGTTCCTGGGTCAGATTAAATTGCTCGCCCAGTTTTTGATACGCGGCTCCTTCTTCAATCGGATTCAAGTCCTGACGCTGAAGGTTCTCGATCAGGGCCAGTTCCAGCGAATCCCGGTCCGCGATGTCCATAACCACCACCGGGACCTCGAACAAGCCAGCCGACTGGGCCGCCCGCCAGCGACGTTCTCCGGCGATTAACTCGTACCCATCAGCCGCTTTCCTGACCAGCAGCGGCTGGATGACACCCTTTTCTTTGACTGACGAGACCAGTTCAGCCATGGACGCATCAGCTTCGGGCTTGAATTTACGCGGCTGCAGACGATTGGGTCGAATATCTTCTATAGGACAGCGGAAGAAATTCCGGTCTCCGGATTCACTCACTTCTTCCGACGCCCCGAACAAGGCGTCTATGCCCTGGCCCAGTCCTTTCTTTGGAGTCATCAGGCAGCCGCTCCATTCTGAGACATGATTTCCGTGGCCAGCTCCAGATAGCTTTGGGCTCCCCTGGAATTGACGTCGTACAGCACCGCCGGCTTACCATGGCTGGGGCATTCGCTTAGCCGCACATTGCGCGGGATGATGGTGCTGAAGACCTTGTCTTTAAAATGGTCTTTCACCTTGGTGGTCACCTGATGGGCCAGATTGTTCCGGGTATCGAACATGGTGAATAGAATACCTTTTAGCCCGAGGTGGACATTCAGGTTTTTCTTCACCCGTTTGATCGTATCCAGCAACTGGCTCAGCCCCTCCATGGCATAATACTCACATTGCAGCGGAATGAGCACGGCGTCGGCCGCGACCAGGGCGCTGATGGTCATCAACCCCAATGAGGGCGGACAATCCAGCAGGATGTATTGGTATTCATCGGAGATGAGGCCGAGTTTTTCCTTGAGGATTCGCTCTTTTCCGGCCACATCGAAAAGTTCCACCTCCGCCCCGATCAGATGTTGGGAAGACGGCAGGATAAATAAATGAGGGAGATCCGTGGGATAGATCACTTCCTCCAGGGTGGCCTGGCCGATCATTAGATGATACAAGTTTTTCAGTGTATTCCGTCCAGACAGACCAACCCCGGTGGTGGCATTTCCCTGGTAGTCGCAGTCCACCAGCAGAGTTTTCTTTTCCCCTACGGCCAGAGATGCGGCCAGATTGACCGCGGTGGTGGTCTTACCCACGCCGCCTTTTTGATTGGCGATACAGATTATTTTTTCCATAGGTTATTTTTCTGGGACCATGTATCATGTTAATAATCAAGGAAGCTTAATGATTGTAAAAAAAGCTTCCGCGCCTGCCCGACAAGCTTCAGGATAAAGAATCTGAGCAGGCATGTCAAGTGTAATCCCATGCCGGGAACGCCGACTCCGGCAATTCCACCTGATCATCCGGTTTGCTGCATTTTATTCCTTATCGAGATGACGAACAAGTTAGAAGATACCCACGTCGAAGGAAACCGGCTACTCCGGCTTTTTGGCAACTTGTCTGAAGTTATCTCTTTTAAATCTTTGATAAAATAAATATTATAATGAATGATCAGGCTATTGAGCGAAGTTTGGTTGAATCAAAATCACAAATTATAGGGCAATGGTCACTTAAATCAATCCAATCTTCATAATTACCGATTGTAAGGTTAACAAGTGAGTCTCTAAACAGTGGTGATCCGAAAATATAATCTATATGGTAACCATTGCCTTGTTTTTTATGAAAATAAAGTGTTTTTTCGTGTTCCTTACCCTGTTCGATATTGTTATGGTGGTGATAAAGGCTCTCCATCTTATGTTGGCGTAATATATTAACTATATGACTATGATTCCAGAGTCTGCGCGGTTTATCCCATATTGCATTGCTGTTAAAATCTCCTACCATTAACGTCTCATTCTCGGAAAGACGGTCTTGGTATTTTTCTAAGAACTTCCAGACCTGGCCTATATAACGAAATTCGAGCATGTTGCGATTGTTAGCATAGACGGGTATGATGACATACTCTGTATGGTTATCCCTAACTGTGTACGGCTTGATAAGTTTTATTTCGGGATCAAACCAACAACAATCCTGAATTTCAACCTCATGGTAAAAGAAAATTCCTAAGCCTCGATTGTTATCGGCACCTACCCATTTCCAGGCTGTACATCCATCAAGCCAACCCCTGCTTTTACAAACTGCGGGATTCTCGCACTCTGGAACAACAATAACATCAGGTTTAAGTTCGATCAGCCTGGCCGCTTTCTTTCTAAACGCTTGACTACAGTTCCAACTAATGAGTCTCATAGCGGAAATCAATCCTTTCTTGATTGTTTCCTGAAATCGTCCCACGCCATACACCGGGATCGGAGGTCAAACCACCAAATTGGGCGGGGTCTGGCCGTTGAAGAAGGCGATGACATTCTTGGCGGCCATGGCGCCCATTTTGGCCCGGACCTCGAACGTGGCGCTGCCCAGATGGGGAAGCAGAACCACATTGGGTAGACTAACCAATTCAGCCGGAACGCGCGGCTCATCTTCATAAACATCCAGTCCGGCCCCGGCGATTCTTTTTGTTTGCAGGGCTTCAATTAAAGCGGATTCGGAGACGATGGGGCCGCGGGCGGTATTGATAATAAAGGCTGAAGGTTTCATCATGGCCAGGGCCCGGCGGTCAAACCGGTGGAAGGTTTGCTCGTTCAATGGGGCATTGACCGAAATGAAATCGGAGTGGGATAAGAGTTCCTCGAAGGACACATACTCGGCGGGAATGAGGGCTGCGGCGGCACTGGGGTGGCGGTTGTGGTAGATGACGCGTAAGTCGAAGGCCACGGCCCGCCGGGCTACAGCCATCCCGATCTGGCCCAGGCCGAAGATGCCCAGGGTCTTCCCGGTCAGGTCCGGGGATAGAAAAAAGTTGGGATAGAAACCCTGGAACTCACCCCGCCGGACCAGGGCGTCCCCCTCCACCACCCGCCGGACCAGGGCCAACAGCAAGGCCATAGTCAGATCCGCCGTGGCCTCGGTCAAGACGCCTGGGGTGTTGGTCACCACGATGGCTCGGGCCTTGGCTGCGGCGATGTCGATGTTACTATACCCGACCCCGTAATTAGCGATGATCTTGAGTCGGCGCAACGAATCCATGACCTCCGCATCAATGATATTGGTGATCATGGGAATCAGGGCCGCCGCATCTTTAGCCTGGGCCACAAGTTCGGTTTGGGTCAGGTCGGCCTTGGTTCTATTGACGGTGACCTGGAATTGTTGGGTCAACCGGTTGATGCCGTCTCCGGGGAACTCCCGGCAAATAAACACCTGGGGCATAGCTACTCCGTTGCTGGTTACTGGTTGCTCATTGCTGGACGCGTTGCGTTACAGGTCAGTATCATTCATTTAAAAGCCTTAATGGAATGATTTCAGACCAGGTGACTGCTCGGCATATATCAGAGTTCTTCTTGCGGGAAAAGGATACCAAACGGCTGGCGGAAAATCAACTGAAGAAGTGTTTTTCTAACTGGCAGCGGTTGTCCTGGTGTTGAATTGGGACAAAAAAAATATCCGCAGATTACGCAGATGAACGCAGATGGATGAGACGAACGGGCCTGGATCGGCCCGAATCTGCGCAAATCGTCGCATTCTGCGGATTTAATTATGGCCCTTGATGCTAATCGAACTTAGGTTTAAGGACGGCTAGGGGTTGCTCTCACCTTCCCTGTCCAGTCCATCGATCCGGCCGATGAACCGTAACAAGCCGTCAAGAATGGTCAGCGGGTGGGGTGGGCAACCGGGGATATACAGATCCACCGGCAACAAGCTGTCGGCTCCATTGTGAACCTCGGCATGGCCGGCGTAAGGACCTCCGGAAATAGCACATGAGCCCACCGCCATCACCAACTTGGGGGCCGGCACGGCTTCGTAGGTCTTTAATAGCCCCACCCGCATATTCTCGGGTACCGGCCCGGTAATCACCAGCCCGTCGGCATGCCGGGGCGAGGCCACAAACTGAATCCCGAACCGGCCGATATCCCACCCGACGGTGCTGAGGACATTGAGGTCGGCCTCACAGGCGTTGCACCCTCCCGCGCTGACTGGCCGCAGCTTGAGCGACCTCCCAAAAAAAGGTCCAGCCTGGGCATAGACTGGTGGGGCTACATGCGGCGAATGGGCCTCGATCAGCAAATCCTCCCGCTGGCTCGCGGCTAAACGGTAGTCCCGGGTGAACCGGATATTCTTGGACGGGCAGGCGGAAGCACACTCGGCACAGAACAGGCACCGGCCCAAGTCCAGCCGAAGATTCTTGGCCCGAGTAAGGGCCTGCGTCGGACAAACCTCCAGGCATCGGTCGCATCCTGACGGGCAATCGTCACTAACGATGATGGGGCGTCCCAGGAAGCGGTCGGGTAATTCGGGAGTCGGACCGTCCGGGAACTTCATGGTTCGATGCTTTTGTTGGAGGCGGGCTAAAAGAATATCTAACATTGGCGTATGAGCCTTTCCCTTGTGGCCACGGGGCGTTCGCAATCACGGGTGGAACTCGGATTATAGATCGTGACCGCAGTACGACAGGTTAAAACTTTTATTGCAAAGAGGAAAATCGGATATCTCCTGGCCCCTGAGCGTGTAGGCCAATCCGAACCAGTTGTGGAATGAAGGATCGACGACCTTGTATCGACTGAACCTTCCCTGGGCATCAGTCAGGGCCACATGGCAGATTTCACCGCGCCACCCTTCAACCAAGGAGATCGTCAGGCGGTTTGGGGCCAGGGGACTCAATGTCGTTCGCACCTGGTCATCCGGCAGATTAACCATATGCTCCCGGATGAAGGCGATCGATCTTTGGATTTCCATCCACCGGACGTGGGCGCGGGCCATAACGTCCCCCGAGTCCCAGGTGGATACCGGAATCTGGGCGAACTGGAAGATCCCCAGCGGCATATCCTGACGCACGTCTCGGTTGATCCCACAGGCCCTGGCGGCCGGCCCGACCAAACCGATCTCCCGGCCCCCTTCCCGGCTGATCGCGCCGGTTCCCTCAAAGCGGGCCATGACGGAAGAGGTGCCCCAGAGCAGATTTACAGCCACGGCCAGATCTTTCTCCACCAAACCAAGTCGCTTGAGCAATTCATCAACCATGGCCGGGTCAACGTCGAATCCCACCCCACCCGGCCGAACGATGCCCCGACCGAACCGATTGCCGCAAATCAGGGCCGTCAGGTTGAGGACATCGCCCCGGATTCGTCCGCAGTAAGACAGCGTGGGCAGAAACCCGACGTCGCCGGCCAAAGCGCCCAGGTCTCCCACATGATTGGCAATGCGCTCCAGTTCCAGAGCCACCCCCCGCAAGATTTCGGCTCGGGCCGAAACATGAGTCCCGGATAAGGATTCCACGGCCTGGCAATAGGCCTCCGCGTGACCAATAGTGGTATCCCCGGCCAGCGTTTCCATGAGGTGAATCGTTCGCTTATCAGGGCCGCCCGGTAAATTCCGCTCCACCCCTCGATGCTGGTAGCCCAGTGAAATCTCCAGGTGCAGGACCTCCTCGCCGTAGCATTGGAATCGAAAATGCCCCGGTTCGATGATCCCCGCATGTACCGGCCCCACGGCCACCTCGTGGACTTCCTCTCCTTCGACCTGGAAAAAGTCGGTAACTCCGACCTCGGGGTTTCCTCCAGCCGGTCCTGCCCCGCCAATTTGGCGATAGGGGGCG